>DATMCA010001319.1:0-3335 GCA_035559015.1 Umezawaea sp.
CGACGACGGCTCCTCGCCAACGCTGGACTTTGACCTTGAACATGACGACGTCGTCGATTGAACGGATTCGCTCACGCGGACCCGTCGGCTCAGCGAACTGTTC
This sequence comes from Umezawaea sp., assembly GCA_035559015.1. Classification (GTDB taxonomy): domain Bacteria; phylum Actinomycetota; class Actinomycetes; order Mycobacteriales; family Pseudonocardiaceae; genus Umezawaea. The sequence goes on from DATMCA010001319.1 coordinate 104, forward strand.
GTTGGCCTTCTTGACCAGCGGATGATCGATCTCATCGAGCGGCTCGTCGATCAGCGGCAGGCCCAAGCCAAGATCTGCTCGAAGACAGCGGATGGTTGGACGAACGGTCATCAGGACTCGCTGACCCCACCGAGTTCATCGAGACGTTCCTTGGACATGCCGGTCAGCGCCGCCACCTGACTGCTTCGGGTGCCATCGAGCGTCTCCATCGTGCGGCGCAGCGCGGCATTGATCTCTTCACGCCTCGCACTCAGGTACTCGCGAACAGCCGCAGCCAGCAGGTCCTTCTGGGACATGTGCAGCGCGGTAGCTCCATGCGCGATCAACGCGTGCGTCTCTTGATCGACTTTGACAGGAGAAGACTGAGCGGCCATGACACACCTCCGGTACCCAAGGGTACTCGACTACCAGTGGTAGTCAAACTGACATCTTCAGCTCAGCGGCTATGGAACAGTCCAGAAACAGCACCCCTCATGCCATCAAGCAATGCTCTCGCCATGACCCGCACGGTGTGCCTCGCGCAGAACCCCGAGGCCGATGCGCTCCTGGCAGAAGACCGGTTCGCGCTCTTGCTCGACATGATGCTCGATCAGCAGATCCCGATGGAGAAGGCCTTCAAGGGGCCGAAGGTGATCGAGGAGCGGTTGGGGCGGTTCGACCCGCGGTCGATCGCGGAGGCGGAGGAGGGGGCGTTCGTGGAGATGGCGTCGACGCCGCCCGCGATCCACCGGTTTCCCAGGTCGATGGCGAAGCGCGTGCGGGAGTTGGCGCGGTACGTGGTGGAGCAGTACGACGGGGACGTCGGGTTGATCTGGAACGAGGGGGACGGGGCCGCTGTGCTGGAGCGGCTCAAGGCGTTGCCGGGGTTCGGGGACCAGAAGGCGCGGATCTTCCTCGCGCTGCTGGGGAAGCAGGTGGGGGTGGAGCCCGAGGGGTGGCGGGAAGCCGCCGGGGCGTACGGGGAGGACGGGTCGCGGCGGAGCGTCGCCGACGTCGTGGACCCGGTCTCGCTGGGCGAGGTGCGGGAGTTCAAGAAGGCGGCCAAGGCGGCGGCGAAGAAGACGTAAAGTCTGCGGGTGCACATTCCCGGACTGACGAACCTGCAACCGCTCGGGTCTGGTGGGTTCGCCACCGTCTACCGCGCGCACCAGGTGCAACTCGGGCGCGACGTCGCGGTGAAGATCGACAACCGAGTGCTCGGCAACGAGCGGGACCGGCGGCGGTTCCTGCGCGAAGCCCATGCGGCCGCACGACTTTCCGGGCATCCGAACGTGGTCGCGGTGCACGACGCGAACATCACGCCGCAGGGCATGCCGTACATCGTGATGGAGCTGTGCACGGGCGGGTCGCTGCACGACGTGCTGAAGCAGAACGGCCCGCTGCCCGCCGAACGGGTCCGGCAGCTCGGGACGCAGTTGGCGGACGCGTTGGCCGCCGCGCACGCGGAAGGCGTGCTGCACCGGGACATCAAGCCCGCGAACATCCTCGTCGACCGGTACGGGACGGCGAAGCTCGCGGACTTCGGGTTGGCCGCGCTGCTCGACGCGGCGGGCGGCAGCACCGTCACGCGCGACGCGCTGAGCCCCAGCTACGCGCCGCCCGAGGCGTTCGCGATGGCCGCGCCGACCGTGACCGGCGACGTGTACGCGCTGGCCGCGACCCTGTACGACCTGCTGGCGGGCAAGCCGCCGCGGCCGGTGCCGTGGCCGATCACGTCGTTCGACCACCTCGGTGAGGTGCTGCGCTCCCCCGTGCCGCAGGTGCCCGGTGTGCCCGACGAATTCCACCAGATCCTGGTCCGCGCGCTGCACCCCGACGTGTCGGCCCGGACGCCCACGGCGGCCCGCTTCCGCGACGAGCTGCGCGGCGCGGTGCAGGTGGCGCCACCCGCCCCCGTCACGCCGGTGCCGGTGCACCCGGCTCCGGAAACGCTGCCAGGGCCCGGGAAGCGGTGGCCGGTCGCCGCCGCCGCGGTGGTCGTGACCATCGCCGTCGGTGTCGGCGTGTGGTTCGCGATCCCGGACCGCGGTGGCGACAACACGACCGGCGCCGGCGGACCGTCGTCCAACTCCGGAACGGCGCAGAAGGCCGCCGACGAGAAGCTGCCGCCGCCGTACCTCAAGGCGTGCCCGACGGGCTTCTGCGTGGAAGAACCGACGTGCTTCCGCGGCATGGTCTCGATCGGCGGCCAGGCGACCACCGCCCGCAAGTCGGCCAGTTGCTCCGACGAGCACTACTGGGAGGCCTTCGCGGGCGAGTGGTTCTCCGGCAAGATCCCCAAGATCGACAGCGACGAGCTGCTGACGGCCCCCGAGGTCGCGGGCGTCTGCACCATGGCCGCGATGAAGGCCAACACCCGGCCGACGGTCGACACGTCGACCTGGCGGCTCGGCGTCGTCGGTTTCGAGGAGGGCGACCGCAACTACTTCCTCTGCATGGCCTCGCCGTCGGAGGGTGACGAGCTGACCACGAGCGCCTTCGGGTCAGGCGGCTAGCAGCACCGGCTCCGGGGTGCGCGCCACGCGGCGGGCGTGCACCAGGAGACCGACCGCCACCAGGGCCAGCACGCCCGCGATCGGCGGCAGCAGCGTGATGCCGACGCTGTCGATGATCAAGCCGCCGAAGACGCCCGACAGGCCGACGCCGAGGTAGATGGCGGAAGCGTTGAGGGACAACAGCAAGCCGCTGTTGGTCGGCGCGAGCTCGATCAGCCAGTTCTGGATGGGCGGGTTGACCGACCAGGTGAACAGGCCCCAGACGAACAGGGCGACGCCCGCCGAGACGGTGGTCGTGGTGGTGAGCGGCAGCGTCACGAGGACCAGCGTGAACACGCTGAAGACCACGTACAGCAGGCGCTGGCTGCCGAAGCGGTCGGTGAGCCTGCCGCCGAGCGAGTTGCCGACCGCGCCGCCGACGCCGTAGGCGAAGAGCAGCAACGAGATCACCGTGCCGTGGACGCCGGCGGTCGCGCCGAGCAGCGGCGAGATGTAGGTGAACACGCTGAACGCCGCCAGGCAGGCGAGCACGGTCATGCCCAGGACGGGGACGACGCGGCGGTCGGCGGCGACGGCGAAGCGCTCGCGAACGCTCACGACCGGCGGTGCGGCGACCTCGGGCACGCCCAGGCGGACGATGCCGGCCGCGACCAGCGAGGCGATGCCGACCAGCGCGAAGACGCCCTGGTAGCCGAGCGAACCGCCGAGGAGGCTGCCCGCCGGGACGCCGATGATCA
>DATMCA010001320.1:0-3017 GCA_035559015.1 Umezawaea sp.
CCGTTTCCCGCCACGCCGAGGCCGAACTGGCGGTGGCCGGTGGAGTGATCACGAGAACGTGGCCAGGTCGTCCAACAGGGTGTCGAGGACCAGTTCCTCCTCGACTCGGCGGCCGACGCGGTGCATGGTGCCGGCCAGGTCGGGATCCCACCTGGCGGGGACGGGCGGGCCGGCCAGGGGACGGCCGAGGTCGCCCGCGGCGAGGTAGGCGGCCGTGTCGAACCGCCAAGGGGTGAACGGGATCCGCTCGTGCAGCACGTTGCCGATCCGCAGGCCACCCCAGTCGAAGTCGCCGTGGTAGTGCAGCGCCGCGCCGCTCGCGACGAGCAGTCGGAGCAGGTGCATGACCGCGGTGCCAGGTTGGCCGCTGGTGCAGACCAGCGGTGGGCACGCGGGGCCGAGGTGATCGGCGGCGCTGGCCAGGACGACCGGGTTCTCGCACACCGCGACCAACCTGACGTCGAGCCGTGGTGGGTTGCGGACGAGTTGGCGCAAGGTCAGCGACACCGGCTGGCCGACCTCGCGCCAGGCGTCGAGGGTGGGGTCGCCGGACAGGCCCAGCGCCAGCACCGTGGTGGACAGCTCGTCGCGCAGCAGGCCCACCGACGCCCACACCTCCCGACGCCACGCGGCATCGGTTCCGGCTGGGAGTCCGGTAAGAGCACGGGCCGCGCCGAGCGCGAGTGTCGCAAGTGGACGGTCGTCGTCCAGTGCGTGGGCGTCGCCGGTGACCCTGGCCGCGAAGCGGCCGATCGGCTCACCCCGCGACGGCAGCGCGTGGATGACGGCCGCGAGGTCGGTGAGCAGGGGAACCGCGGCTTCAGGAGTGCCGGCCAGCCGTTTGACCAGGCCGCTTGCCCGCAGGGTCGAGTACCAGTCGACCAGACGATCGTCCACCAGCGGCGCGAACGCCGCGGTCCACGCCAGTTCCGGGTCCACCGTCAAGTGCACCGGGCCGGTCAACGCGATCACCGCCGCGCCAAGACCTCCAGGACACGCCCCGGAACGGCGAAGCACCTCGTCCACCCCGGAGAGCGACACGCTCACGTTGGCGCCCGGACGGGGCGCGCGACCGAGAAGCCGTTGCACCGCTTGGCGTTGAGCGGGTGTCGCGTTCGACAGGGTGACGACGCCCTCCAACGGCTCGGCGCGTTCCAGACGTCGACGGACCCGGTCGACCAGCCACGTCAGCTCGTCGCCGCCGAGCAGGCGGACCAGGCGGTCGTTCACGTGGTCACCCGCCTCCGGCGACGACCGTCCCATTCCCACGGCGTCACCAGCACCGCTGCGACGTCGTCGGTGCGGGACAACTGCGAGATGGCCAGACCCGGCACCTCGGGGTAGCAGCCCCACTCGCGTTCGCTGGTCATCACGACGTCGAGGTCGAACGCGGCGAGCAGGCCCATGCACTTCGCGCGCGAGTCGTCGTCCACCCCGGCGAACGCCTCGTCCAACGTCACCAGCCTGGGCGCGTGGGGATTTCCGGCCGAGGCGTAGTGCGAGGACGCCGCCGCGAACAGCGGGACGCTCGCCGCGAGCACCCGCTCGCCACCGGACGCGGGCCCGGTCGCGGACTTCCACTGGCCGTTCTGGTGCCGCTGGATCGCGAACCGGTGCCACGACCGGTAGTCCAACGCGTCGGTGAGGTGTTCCAGCCAGGTCCCGGCCGTGTCACGAGAGCGCACCTCGGCGATCTGCGCCTGGAGGAACGCGCCGACCGCCGACCTGTCGTCCTCCGACCAGGCGTCCGCTGTCTGCCGCAACAACCGCTCGCGAGCCGCGGCGAGTCCTGCGGGCCCGTCCTCGACGGGCATCCACAGCAGCCGCAGCCGCATCCCCGTGCTGGTCGGCCGGTCCGCCAGTTCCGCGTTCATCCCGGCCACCTGAGCCTCGGCGGCGGAAATCAACTCCTGCAACGTGCTCGCCACCTCGTTGACGAGGTGGTTCTCCAGGATCTCCCGCTCCCGCTCGCCGAGCAGGCGCTGCCGTTCACCCACCTCGGTCCCCAGGGAGGACACCAGTTCGGGCGCGGTCGTCGCCCGCCCCTGGAACACGACGTCAATTACGATGCCGTCGTCGAGCAGCCGTGCCGACGCGGAGTTCGCGTGCCTGGACAGCGTGTCCGCGAGTGTCTTCAGCTCCTCGGTGACGCGGCGCTGCACGCGGTCCCACACGGCGTCGTCGTCGGCCACCTCGGCCAGGTCCCGCTCGATCTGCCGGGCCAGTCGGACCGTCGGGTCCGGGGCCCACGGCTCGGCCTGGTCCGGCACCTCCAACTCGGGCAGCGCGACAGTGAGCAACCCGGTCGTGGCGAACCTCCGCAGCGACTCGGCCGCCGCGAGCCGCTCATCGGTCACCGTGGCCAACTGCACCGTGAGCAGGTCCACCTGGCCTTCCGCGCGACCCTGATCGGACTGCGCGCGACCCCGACGCCCGTCCGCCTCCTTCTGCGCGAGGGCACTGGCCCTCAGTTCCTTGGCCACCTCGGCGAGCTGCCGCTCCAGTTCGGCCACGGCGCTGCCGACGGTGCTCGCCAGAGTCCGGTGCCGCTGCGTCGCCGTGGCGGCTTCCAGTCCCGCTTCGGCCGCGAGTTCGGCACGCTCGAACAGCGACTCCTGTGCCCTGTCGAGCTCTTCTTCCGCCTCGTCGGCTTCCCGGCGCGCGTCGTCGTGCCTGCGCAACGCGGGCACCAGGCCCGCCAGCGCCAAGCGGTACCCGGCGAGGCCGTTCCGCACCGCTGCCAAGGCGGCTCGGTCGACAGGCAGGCCGAGCTCGTCACCGGCATCGGCCAACTCGTCGGTTCGCGCGCGTGCGGCGGCACCGGCCAGTTCGACCCTGTCGTCGGCGAGGCGTCGTTTGTCGGCGAGGCGTCGTCGCTCATCGCCGAGCGCGGTGACCGCCGCGTGCGCGCCGCGAAGATTCGTGTCCGCAGGGCAGGTCCGGACCTCGTCGGCGAGAACTCGGCTTCTCCGCGCCACTTCCTCACGGGCCGAGGTGAGCGTGGCCGACTCCTCGCG
>DATMCA010001321.1:0-7353 GCA_035559015.1 Umezawaea sp.
CGTGGACTGGAGTTCAGGCAGGGCAACGGCTCCCGACCGTCCACACGCGACCCCAGGTGGCCAGCGCACCACCGAGGCCGGGGATCCAGGAGATCAGCCGGACCCGCGTGGACGAGCTGCTCCGGAACGCGAGCACCACCACGAACAGGTAGGCACACCCGTGCACCGGGCCGATCAGGGACGACAGCGGCGGCCAGTGGACGGTCGCGAGGTTCACCAGCAGGACCGCCAGGGAGACCAGCTCGACGACGGCGGCGATCCTCAGGGAGCGCGGTGGCACGGTCACACCCCCGTCGTGGAGCCGGGCCGGACGATCATCAGCACGGTGACCACCGCCCACAGCAGGTTGAACACGCCCGCGTGCGCGGCGAGCCGGGACGGCTCCACCCGCACGCCCGCGAGCACGGCCCGCTGGCGCGGCAGCACCAGCAGCCCCAGCACACCGGCGGCAGCGGCGGTCAGCGCGATCGACACCAGCAGCCAGGCGTCGCCGAGCACGCCGAGGCCGCTCGCGGTGGCGAGGCCGAACACCGGGACGACGATCCCGACCCCGGCGTACACCCGGCAGATCCGGTGCAGCACCCGCAGCGCGGCCTGGTCGGGGGTGGCGGCACGCAGCGCCGCCGGGAACATGCTCGCCGCCACCGCGACCGGTCCGATGGCGATCACGGCGGCGAGCACGTGGACTGACAGCAGGAGCTTCGTCACCGATCCCCCACCGCGGAACTTCCGAACATCACTTCTCCTCCTCGGGTGGAGGCCGACGCTAACGACGGCCTCCGACCGGCGGAACGAGGTGGATTGCCACCTACCCACGGATGTTCGCCAACTCCCCGACGAGCCGGTCCGGGGCACGTTCTAGGGTGGCCGCATGATTTTCTACACGGACGTGGAAAGCCGAACCCTGCGCAGGGCCGTCTACGGCGCGATGGTGCTGGTCTCGCACGCCGACCCCGGCCCGGTGGTCGAGGAGCGCTTCGCGGGTCTCAAGGCGATGGTGAACCTCTCCCGCGAGCTGCGCGAGGTGCTCGGCGGATCCCGCGTGCGCCTCCCGGAGGGCACGGACGCCGACCTGGAGCACGCGGTACTCGAAGCGCTCGGCACGTCCATGAAGATCCTCACCGCGAAGGCGCCCGCCGAGGCCGAGGCGTTCCCGGCCGCGATGATCGCGATCTGCGAGGAGGTGGCCACGGCCGACGGCCAGGTGGCCGACGCCGAGAACGAGATGATCGCCAAGGTGCGGGCCGCGCTGGCGGTCTGACCAGCGCGGTCCGGGCGGACGTCGGCACCGGACGTCCGCCGCCGCTTCATGATCGCGAAACGCCGGGGCTCTTCGAACCGGCGCGGTCCGGGGTGGACCGACCGCGCTCGCGGCTAGTCGTCCGCGTTCAGGGCGAGCAGCGCTTCCCCGCGTTCGGTGAGCCGGTAGAACACGCTCCGCCCCACCCGCGACCGGTCGACGACACCCGCGTCGCGGAGCACCGCGAGGTGGCCGCTGACCGTGCCCAGCGACAGGTCCAGCCCGGCCGCGAGCTGAGTGCTGGTCGCGGGCCGGGCGAGTTCCCCGACGATCCGGGCGCGGCCGGGACCGAGCAGCACGGACAGCGGGTCCGCGCGCGGGGTGTCGAAGGTGGCGGCCGTGCCCCGTGCCGGGTAGACGAGGGCGTAGCGGGGCGGACGCTCGCACGTCCACGAGCCCTGCCGGGCCGTGTACGGGACGAACAGCAGGCCCTGGTCGCCGATCTCGCGGTCGGAGTGGTCCTGGTCGCTGAACCGGATCGCGTCCGGCCCGACCCAGCCGGACCGCCTGCTCATGCCCGTGACGGCCCGCTGCCACCCGTGCGCCGCCACCAGTCCGGCGCGGTGGGTGATCTCGCGCTCCAGCACGGCACGGCGACGCGGCCACGTCGGCAGGACGAACCTCCGCCAGGCGTCGTCGAAGACCTCGGCGATCCGGGGCGCGAGCCCGGAGGAGGGCAGCCAGTCCGGTTCGCGCCGGGCGGCGCTGGCCGCGACGGTGTCGCGCAGGGTCCGGCGCACGTCCTCATCGGAGAACGCGGCCACCTCGGCGAGTTCCTCGTCCAGCCGGGTGTCCACGCCCCCGCTCGGCGGGATGCCGACGAAGTCGGGGAACCACTTCGTGCTCGCCACCAGCTCCAGCAGACCGGCGGCGAGGGGGTCGCGGGCCGTCCACTCGCGGTAGGCGCGCGGAGCCACCGATCCCGCGCGCTGCGCCGCGATCAGCGTGCCGACCGTCTCGGCCAACGGCGACAGCGCGAAGCGCGACCGCGACACACCGGTGGGGCTGAGGCGGAGCAGGGTCATGGTCGCGCCGTTCTCGATAGCCGTGACGGCCGGGGACGGCCGTCACCATCCTGCACATATAGCTCCGGAACAAGCTACGGCCGCTCCATTCCCCACAGCCGTGCCAACCGCCGCCCAACCCGCACGAGCTTCCCCACGTTCCGTGGTTGCGTCGTTCTCCGCAGCGATGGCGGCCGACGTCCGGCCTTCACCATCCTGCTCCGGTGACCGCGTTCCGCACGTTCCTCGCCGCTCGCGCCGTGTCCTACCTCGGCTCGTCCATGTCCGCCGTGGCGCTGGCGTTCGGCGTGCTGGGTGCCTCCGGGCGCCCGGCCGACCTGGGGATCGTGTTGGCCGCGAGCTTCGGGCCGCACCTGGCGCTGCTGCTCGTCGGCGGCGCGGTGGCGGACCGGTTCCCCCGGCGGGCGGTGCTCGTCGTCGCGAACCTGGGCGCCGGGCTGGCGCAGGCGGGGGTGGCGGCCGTGCTGCTCACCGGCCGGTACTCGCTGCTCGTGGTGTCGGTGCTGGCGCTGGTGAACGGCGTGCTGGAGTCGTTCGCCTCCCCCGCGCTGCGCGGCATCGTCCCCGAACTCGTCCCGCCCGCCGAGGTGCGCCGGGCGAACTCGCTGCTCGCGTCGACCCGGCACGGCACCCGGATCGCGGGCCCCGCCGTCGCCGGGGTCATCGCGTCGGTCTCGAACGGTGGCTGGGCGATCGCCGTGGACGCGCTGACGTTCCTGGTGGCCGCCGCGTTCCTCACCCGGCTCCCCGCCACACCGGGGTCGGCCGGGAGCGGGAGCCTGCTGCCGGACATCCGCGATGGCTGGCGCGAGTTCCGGTCGAGGCGCTGGGTGTGGACGGCGGCCCTCGCGTTCTGCGTCTTCAACCTCGCCAACGTCGGCGCGTGGCAGGTGCTGGGCCCGGCCCTCACCGGCCCGGCCGCCTGGGGGCTCGTGCTCAGCGTGCGGGCGGTGGGCCTGCTGGTGATGAGCCTGCTGATGTACCGGGTCTCGCCGCCGCACCCGCTGCGCACCGGAGCGCTCATCGCGGCCACCGGCGGGTTCCCGCTGGTGGCGCTGGGGGTCGACGCCCCGCTCCCGGCGCTGGTCGGGTGCGCGTTCGTCGGCGCGATGGGGTTCGCGACGTGGGGTGTCGTCTGGGACACGGCCCTCCAGCAGCACGTGCCCGCCGGGGTCCTGTCGCGGGTGGCGTCCTACGACGACCTGCTGTCCTTCGGCTCCATCCCGCTCAGCCTCCTGCTGGTCGGCCCGGCCGCCGCCGCGTGGGGTCCGGAGGCCGTCGCGCTGGTGTGCGGGGTGGTGTGCGCGCTGTCCTCGGTCGCGCCACTCGTCGTCCGGGAGTTCCGCGACCTCCGGGCTCGACCGGCGGTCCCGGCTGAAGGCTGACGGTCCGAACGGGCGAGCACGGCGGTGGCGGTGAGAGCGGAGAGTGTGCGAACCCGGCCGCCGCCGCTCGAAGGGGTCGAACACCACGCGCTTTTGGTGGAATTCACCACCATCGGGGCTTGATTCATCCTTTTCGGTGACTGGGGATTGCTTTTCCGACAGACGTGCAACCATTTGACGGGACGACCGGACGACAGGCCCACAAATTCATCAGGGCAATTCTCGTATTTGTCATCCCCACATCCGGAAGAAGAAATCGATGCGCGCTGCCGACCGAACCGGGCTGCACAGAAGAGCGTTCCTCCCCGCCGGGGCGCCGGTGGTGGATTCGTGAGAACGGCGCTGGTCGTCGTGGACCTGCAGAACGACTTCTGCACCGGTCCGGCCGCCACGGCCGCCTACCGCGGCTCCTCCGAGACGCTGGAGACCGTGACGTCGAACGCCGCGAGGGCCGTTGACGCGGCGCGGGCGCACGGCACGGAGGTCGTCTTCGTCCGGTACCTCGGCGACGTCGTGCACCGGGGCCCGCGCGGCAGGCGGGACCGGCGGCCCAGGTGCCTGGAGGGCTCTTGGGGCGCCGAGTTCCACAAGGTCTCGCCCGCACCGGGGGAGGCGGTCTTCACCAAGCGGGCGTGCTTCGACGCGTTCCTTGGCGAGGGGTTCGAGGCCCACCTGGCCGAGCGCGACGTCGGGCACCTGGTGTTCGCGGGCCTGTACACCGACATCTGCGTCGACTCGACCGCCCGGACCGCGTTCCAGAAGGGCTTCGACGTCACGGTCCTCACGGACTGCACGACGAGCATGCACCTCCCGGACGAGGAGATCCTGCGGTTCATGAGCGTCGTCTACGGCGCTCGCACCACCACGCACGAAGAGCTTTTCACGGACGAGGAGGACAAGTGGTCGGCACCCAGCATCGGGATCCGGGCGTGGAGGACGGCGTCGGCCTGACGGCACTCATGGTCGCGGCGGCGCGCGCGATCGAGACGCACCGGGGTGACAGCCTGGCGAACGACCTCTACGCCGAGCACTTCGTCCGCGCGGCGAAGGCCTCCGCGGACTGGCCCGTCCGCGAGTGGGAGGTGCCGGACGGCGACGCGAACCCACTGTGGGGCCGCTTGGCGCGGTACTTCGGCCTGCGGACCAGGGTGCTGGACGACCACCTGCTCCGGTCGACCCGCGCGGGCGCCCGCCAGGTGGTGCTGCTGGGGGCGGGGCTGGACGCGCGGGCGTTCCGGCTCGACTGGCCGCCCGGCATCGCGCTGTTCGAGGTCGACCGCGAGGGCGTGCTGGACTTCAAGGAGGAGGTGCTCGACGGCCTGCGCGCGACCCCGAAGGTGATCCGCCGGGTCGTCCCGGTCGACCTGAGCGACGACTGGTCCGGAGCGCTGGTCGCGGCGGGCTTCAACCCGGCGCTGCCGACGGCCTGGCTGGCCGAGGGCGTGCTGCTGTTCCTGTCGAACGCGGTCGAGGTGGGGTTGATCGACGCGGTCGACGGGCTGAGCGCGCCGGGCAGTTCCGTCGCGTTCGAGGCCAAGCTCGCCAGGGACCTGCCGGACGCGCAGGACGACCCGCTGTACTCCACGGCGCGCGGCCAGGTCGGTTTCGACCTGCTGGCGATGCTCGACGGCGAGCCGAGGCCGGACTCCTCCGGTGAACTGGCCGCGCGCGGCTGGTCCACCTCGGTCCACACGCCGTTCGACTACACCCACCTCCACGGCCGCGGCCCGCTGCCCGAACCGAACGACCCCTTGTCGGGCAACCGGTGGGTGTTCGCGGAGAAGCCCTCCCGCTGATATCGGGGTGGCAATCCGGCACGCCCGCCGGCGCGGTGGCTCGAACACCGCGCCCTGCGGCATCCCTCCCTCCCGCCGGGCGTCCACAGTGGTCGTCCGGGCGGGTCGGCATACCGCGAACGCGGTACGTGAGCTGCCGCGTTCGCACGACGACACCCCGCCCGTCCCGGTAGAGGCTGAGCGCACGTCAGCCACCCGGAGGAAGTCCATGTCGCGGAACGTCCCGGCCCAGTTGGTCCGCTTCGCGGCGGTCGGCATCGCGACCTGGGGTCTCGGCACCGTGCTCTACCTCGTGCTGCGGCTGGTGACCGGTCCGTTCTCGGCCAACCTCGTCGCCACCGTCTCCGGGACGGCGGTCAGCACGGCGGTGCACGCGAGGTTCACCTTCGGCGCGGCGGACGCCCACCGCGGCCGGGCGCACCTCCAGGGCCTGGTGATGATCGTCCTCTCCCTCGGGACCGGCAACACCGTCCTGGCCGGGTTGGGCCACCTCGTGCCGGACGCGAGCACCGCGGCGGAGTCGGTGGCGCTCACCGCCGCCGGAGCGCTGGTCGCGCTGGGGCGCTTCGTCGTGCTGCGCCTGTGGGTCTTCACGCCGCCGACCCATGCGTGATCAACACCGTGTGCCACATCACGCGACCGGTGGTTCGCCACACTACTGACAATGATTACCATTCCCCCGAGGCGGCCGACCGGTCCGCCGCCGGGAAAAGGGGAATGCGTGGCGCACCTGCTGATGATCGAGAGTTGGGTCGGCGCGATGAGCTCGCTGCTGCCCAGAGCCATCCGCGAGAACGGGCACCGCTTCACGTTCCTCACCCGCGACCTGCACCACTACCTGCGCTCGGCGCCCGGACCGGGACCGCACCCGCTGCTGGCCGCGGAGAACGTGCTCACCGCCGAGACCAACGACGTGCCCGCGCTGCTGACCCACGTGGAGCGCCTGCACGAGGTGCTGCGCTTCGACGGCGTGATCACGTCGTGCGACTACTACCTGTCGACGGTGGCCGCGGTCGCCGCGCACCTGGACCTGCCGGGCCCCGATCCCCGTGCCGTGGAACGCGCCTACCGCAAGGACCTGACCAGGGCCGCCCTGCGCGACGCCGGTGTGCCCGGTCCGCGGTTCGAGCTGGCCGAGGGCTGGTCGGCCACCACGAAGGCGGCGGCCGGTCTGGGTTACCCGCTCGTGGTGAAGCCGGTCGACCTGTGCGGCGGGATGCACGTCCGCAAGGTCGCCGACGAGGCCGAGCTGCGGGAGGCGTTCCTGGCGCTGGAGGCCTTCCCGGTCAACGCCCGCGACCAGCCGCGCGTGCCGTCGGTGCTGCTCGAAGAGCTGCTGACGGGTCCGGAGGTGAGCGTCGAGACGGTGACCGCGGCCGGTGTGACGCACGTGGTCGGCGTGACGGACAAGAGCCTCGCGGGCGAGCCGTGGTTCGTCGAGAGCGGGCACATGTTCCCGGCCGACCTGAGCACGGCCGATCGAGGGGCGGCGGTCGACACGGCCGTCGCGGCGATCACCGCGCTGGGCCTGGACAACGCGGTCGCGCACACCGAGGTCAAGCTCACCCCCGACGGCCCGCGGCTGATCGAGGTGAACCCCCGACCGGCGGGCAACCGGATCACCGAGCTGGTCCGCCGGGTCACCGGCGTCGACCTGCCCGCCGTGTTCGCCCAGCTCGCGGTCGGTGAACGGCCGTCGTTGACGCCGGCGAGCACGGGTGTGCGCAGCGCCGCCATCTCGTTCCTGCTGCCGCCGCGCGCCGGTCTGGTCGCGGGCGTCGACGGGATCGACGCGCTCGACCGGGAACCCGGTGTCGTGGACTGGGCGGTCAAGCCCGCCGGGCACC
>DATMCA010001322.1:0-2494 GCA_035559015.1 Umezawaea sp.
CGGGGGCGACGTTGCCGTTCCAGGAGTTCTTGACGGTCACGTGCTGGCCGCTGGCGGTCTGCGTGCCGTCCCACAGGGAGCTGATCCGGTGGTTCGCCGGGAGGTCGAACTCGACGGTCCACGTCGCGAGCGTCGACGCGCCACCGTTGCTGATGGTGTACTTGCCCTCGTATCCGGTGCCCCAGTCGGAGCCCTTGGTGAAGGTCGCCGATACGCCGCCCGCACCGCTCGCCGCGGGCACGACGGTGAGGCCGAGGACCAAAGCGGCCACCGCCACGAACAACGCTGTGAGATGCCATCGGATCTTGGTCATCGGGCTCCTTGTCACGGCAGGGAAAGCAAGGTTGCGTGAAACATGTGGTCCAGACCACTGAACGGTCAAGGTCTAGACCAGTTGTGTCACTCGAATGGCCTAGAGGGTGAATCGATTTTGTTACCTGCAACCGTTTTCACGGGCGCCGACCACTAGGGGCGGTTCGTGGGGGTTTCGGGGGGTTCGTGAAGGCCGAAAGTCTCGGTCCGCGTCAGCCCTTGGGAGGTCGTGGGCGACCGTCCGGCCCCGGAAGACTCGGTCCTGTCAACGATTCCTGGGGAGGGAAGCGAATGGGCAGGATGGGCAAGCGCATCGGGGTGCTCGGCGCGGTCGTCGGACTGGCCGCGCTCACGGTCGGGGGAACGGCGGTGGCCGACACCGCGACCACCGGTCGGATCGACCGCGATGTGGTGCAGAAGGCGATCGACAAGGTCGCCCAGAACGGCGCGGCGGGCGCGCAGGTCCGGATCTCCGAGGGCCGGAGGGGCTTCACGGCCCGCGCCGGGGTGGCCGAGTGGGGCGGCGACCGACCCGTGCCGACCGACGGGCGGTACCGCGTCGGCAGCATCACGAAGGTGTTCGTCTCGACCGTCGTGCTCCAATTGGTCGGCGAGGGGAAGGTCGACCTGGACGCGCCGGTGTCGCGGTACCTGCCGGGCCTGCTGCCCGACGGCGACCGGATCACCGTGCGGATGCTGCTCCAGCACACGAGCGGGCTCTACAACTACACGGATGGCCTGCCGCTCGACCCGGCGGGCTTCGAGGCCATCCGCTACAAGCACTGGGAGCCCGCGGAGCTCGTCGCGCTCGCGACGGCGAAGCCGCTGGACTTCCCGCCCGGCACGGCGTGGAACTACTCGAACACCAACTACGTCGTCGCCGGGATGCTGGTCGAGAAGATCACCGGCAAGCCTTACGCGCAGGCCGTCGAACGGCGGGTGCTCCAGCCGCTGCGGCTGCGCGGGACGTCCGTGCCCGGCGACCGGGTCGACGTCCCCGGCCCGCACGCGCACGGTTACTACCGGGTCGGGGACGAGGTCGTCGACATCACCAGGGTCAACCCGTCCATCGCGTTCTCGGCGGGCGAGATGATCTCCACCACGGCGGACCTCGACCGGTTCGTCGAGGCGGTCGCGAAGGGCGAGCTGCTCAAGCCCGCCCAGGCCGCGGAGATGAAGAAGCTGACCGACGTGTCACCGGGGTACGGGCTCGGCCTGGAACGCCAGGTGCTGCCGTGCGGCGCGAAGGTCATCGGCCACGGCGGCGGCATCCCCGGCTACAGCAGCCTGATGCTGAGCAGCGAGGACGGCCGCGTCCGGCTCGACGCGTCCTTCACCTCGTCGCCCGACGGCGGCTCGGGTGAGGGCGTCCAGGAGTTGATCAACGAGGTGTTCTGCGACTGATCCGGTCGTTCGCCGCGAGGGGGCCCCTGTCGGGGGTCCCCTCAAGGCGTCTCCGGGGTCGGGTCGCCGAAGGGCGGATAACCGACCGTGTTCACCGCCGTGCCCGGTTGGTCCGAACCGGGCGGGTGTGCGAGGTTGGTGACGACCCGATCGTGGGACGTCGAGTGTGCCAGGCGGCACCGGGTGCGCGAATGTCACCCGACTGATCAATTCTAATAGGGCACTTGGCTGAACGAGAGCGTTATTCGCCTGTACGTGGACGATCGCCTGCTACTTTGTTGAACGTCATGCGGGCGTTCCGAAGATTCAGCCTTCATTTTCGGGGCCCTTTTATTTTGAGGGCGATCGGAATCGAATGAACATCTATCTCGGTGGCATCATCTGGGTTGGCGCCGCTGCCGCGATCGCCGCGGCCGCCGCCTACCTGATGCGTCGGTTCGGGTCCGAGGACGGGCGCGAGGAGAACAACGCGGCCGCCGGCGGCGTCTTCTCCATCGTGGCAGGCCTGAACGCCGTCCTCGTCGCGTTCGTGCTGATCGCGCTGTTCGACGCCACCGGCTCCGCCGGTCAGACCTCCTACCGCGAAGCGGACGGGCTCGTCGCCGCGGCGTGGGCGAGCGACTCGCTGCCCGACGTGACGAAGGAGAAGGTGCGCGACCTCTCCCGCGCCTACATGTCGACGGTCATCCGGGAAGAATGGCCGAAGATGCAGGAGGGAACCGAGGTTTCCTCAATTGGCTGGACGCAGTTGGACCAGCTGAGGTCGACCGTCGCGCAA
>DATMCA010001323.1:0-2653 GCA_035559015.1 Umezawaea sp.
GATGGCCAGGCTGGTCGCGATCGCCGCGAACGCCCCGGTCACCGGCTGGGCGAGCGCGAGACCCCGTGCCGCGTCGACGGCGTGGGTGAGCGGGTTGACGTTGGCGATGGCCTGCAACCAGCCCGGCAGGCCGGTGATCGGCACGTACGCGCTGGAGGCGAACATCAGCGGGAAGATCGCCAGGAAGCCGACGGTCTGCATCAGCTCGGCGTTGCGCAACCAGGCGGCGATGGCCAGGAAGACCCAGCCGAGGCCCCAGCCGACGATCAGCGCGAGCGCCAGCGCGCCGACCACGCCGAAGAACCCGCCCGCGGGGGAGAAGCCGAAGATCGTGACCGCGAAGGCGATCATGACCAGCAGCTGGATCGCGTTGCGCACCAGGTCGGACAGGCTGCGGGCGATCAGGACCGAGCTGAGCCGGATCGGCAGCGACCGGAACCGCGCCAGCACGCCGTTCTTCATGTCGGTCACCAGGCCGACACCGGCCTGGAGCGCGGACTGCATCGCGGTGTTCACCAGGATCGCGGGCATCAGGAAGTCGATGTAGGCCACGCCCTGCGGGAAGCCCGGCGTGTTCGCGATGCTGCTGAAGATCTGGCTGAACAGCGTCAGCATGATCAGCGGCTGGAGGACGCTGAAGACCACCATGCGCGGATCGCTGACCACCGCGCGGAGCGATCTCTGCGTCAGCACGAGGACCTGGGTCGCGAAACCGCTGCCGCGCCACGCGGTGGGGGTCGCAGTCGTGGGCGCCGGAGCGAGTGTGGAGGTCATGCCCATCTCCTGTTCAGGCGGCCTTGTCGGCGGCGAGGGTGAGGTAAACGTCGTCGAGCGTCGGTTCGCCGAGGGCCAGTTCGCTGGCCTCCAGGCCGACCTCGTCCAGCGCGCGGACCACGACGGCCAGCTCGCGCGACGCGGTCACCGGCGCGGTGAGGGTGCTGTGCTCGGCGTCGAGCACGGGGTGCAGGCCCGCCTGCACCAGCGAAGCCATGGCCTTCGGCAGGTCGGCCGCGGCCGCGAGGGTCACGGTGACCGTGCGCTGGCCGACCTGGGCCTTGAGCTCGGAACTGGTGCCGGAGGCGACGACCCGGCCCTCGGACAGGACGGTGATCGAGTCGGCCAGCCGGTCGGCCTCGTCCAGGTACTGCGTGGTCAGCAGCACGGTCGTGCCGTCGGAGACCAGCTTCTCGACGATCTCCCACATGCTCAGCCTGCTCGACGGGTCGAGACCGGTCGTCGGCTCGTCGAGGAAGATCACGTCCGGGCGGCCGACGAGGCCCGCGGCCAGGTCGAGGCGCCTGCGCATGCCGCCCGAGTAGATGCGCGACGGGCGCTTCGCCGCGTCCGCGAGGTCGAACAGCTCCAGCAGCTCACCCGCCCGCTGCCGCGCTTCCCGCGGGCTCGCGCCGAGCAGCCGGGCGATCAGCACCAGGTTGTCGGTGCCGGACAGCTGCTCGTCCACGGCGGCGAACTGGCCCGTGAGGCCGATCCGGCTGCGCACGTCGTGCCCCTGCCCGACCACGTCGAACCCGCCGACCCGCGCGGTGCCGGAATCGGGCGGCAGCAACGTGGTCAGCACGTTGACCAGGGTGGTCTTGCCCGCTCCGTTGTGGCCCAGCAGGCCGAGCACGGTGCCCCTCGGGACCGCGATGCTCACCCCGTCGAGCGCCTTCACGTCGCCGAACGCCTTGACGACGTCCCGCGCCTCGATCATCAGGTCGGTCACTTCTCTCCCCCTGTTCGGATGGTGCCGTGCAGGAACAGCTCGACGAGCTGCTCCGGTTCCGCGGTGCCCTCGCCGAACCCTTGGTGCTGCATCCGGTTCGTGAACACGAAGCCCATCAGCAGCCGGGCGGCCAGCAGCGGTTCGACCCGCAGCCGGTCGGCGTCGGGCTCGAACAGCTCGCCGATGCGCCGCATGACCCGCTGCATCTCCTCGGGCGGGCCCTTGCGCTCGCCGCCCTCGTGGTGCGGGTCGAACCCCGTGTCCCGCAGGGCGCTCATGAGCGACCACATGCGGTCCAGGTAGCCCGTCACGGCCTTGACCGCGCCGGTGAGCCGCTCCTCGATCGGGGCGGTCACCTCGATGCGGTCGATCAGCTCGATCTCGGTGTTCGGCTCCATGGCGCTGCGCAGTGCGCAGGCCAGCAGCTCCTGCTTGTCCTTGAAGGCCCGGAAGACCGTGCCCTCCGCGACGTCGGCGGCCTTGGCGATCTGGTTGGTGGTGACGTTCGCGCCGTGCACGAGCAGCAGCGGGATCGTCGCCTGGACGAGCGCCTCGCGGCGGTCCTCCAGGCTCATCGCCGGGGCTCGGCGACGTCGGGTGGTGCCTTCGTCGGACATGTCGCCACTGTATGAGTGAGCGCTCACTCATGTCAAGGAGTGAGCGCTCACTCAGTCTAGCTCGCGGCTACCACACGGGTCCGACGAATCCGGTTCCAAGATCGCTACCTGTCCACAGGCGAGGTGGTTGTCCACAGTTTTGAAACTCCCGCTTCCCAGGTTCCGGCGCAGGTCGGAAGCTTGTCGAGACGGGACGGGCGGCGGGGAATCGGGAGGCACGGCGATGGGTTGGAATGAAACGGCGATCACGGTTGTCGGTGTCGTCGCGAGCGAGGTCACACACCGGGAGCTGGCCCTGGGTTACAGCCGC
>DATMCA010001324.1:0-23711 GCA_035559015.1 Umezawaea sp.
GCCACCGCAGACCAGCACCTTCTGCCCGCTCTGCAACGGGACCGCGGTGTGCCCGGTGCGGGCGTCGGTCATGTCGTCCTCGACCGGCTGCCACGAGCCGCCGTCCTCGGGGTCGAACAGCTCCGAGGAGCGCAGCGCCACCACCCCGCCACCCGCTCGCTGCCCGGTGCCGCCCGCGACGAGGACCAGCCCGTTCGACAGCGCGGTGGCGCTGTGCCCGAAGCGGCCGACCGCCATGTCGTCGGTCGCCCGCCAGGAGTTCGCCGCCGGGTCGAAGACCTCGGCCGTGCGCAGCGGCGGCCCGGTCGCGCTGCTCCGGCCGCCGGTCGCCAGCACCTTCCCGTCCGGCAGGAGCGCCAGCGCGTGCAGCTGCCGGACGGTGCCGAGCATGGCCGTCGCCGACCACGTGCCCTGCGCGAGGTCGTACACCGCGGTCTGCCGCAGCCCCGCGCCCGCGGCGTCCGCGCCGCCCGCGACGAGGATCTTCGTGCCACCCGCGAGGACGACGGCGTTGTCGTGCTGGCCGCGCCAGCACGCGGCGACGGCGTGGTCCGGTGCGGGCGACCAGGCCTCGGCCGCGAGAGTCTCGGTAGTCATCGGTGTGGTCCCCCTACGACTCAGGTCATGGCAGGTAGGTCTCTGCGGTCGGGGCGAGTTGGTCGGGTCCCGGCGCGGCGGGCCCGGTCAGCGCCCGGCCGCCGACGACGAGCACGCGGCCGTCGGCGAGGTCCACGGCCGGGAAGTCCCACCGGCCGGTCGCGAGCGCGCCGGTCGGCGTCCAGGAACCGGTGGCGGGGTCGAAGGCCACGACGCCCCGGAACCCCGCCGTGGCACGGGGTCCGCCGACGCCGCCGATCACGACCGCGCCGCCGGGGGTGCGAACGCACCGGTGCCCGCTGCGGCCACCGCCGGGCAGGTCGTCGACCCTGGTCCACGTGCCGGTGACCGGGTCGTACACCTCGGCGGCGGCCAGGCTGTCGACGCGGTACGGGACGGCCGGGACGGCGTCGCCGCCGGTCACCAGCACCCGGCCGTCGGGCAGCAGCGTCGCCCGGTGCCCCTTGCGCGCGACGGTGAGGGCACCGGCGGCGGTCCACGCCCTCGT
This sequence comes from Umezawaea sp., assembly GCA_035559015.1. Classification (GTDB taxonomy): domain Bacteria; phylum Actinomycetota; class Actinomycetes; order Mycobacteriales; family Pseudonocardiaceae; genus Umezawaea. The sequence goes on from DATMCA010001324.1 coordinate 1,106, forward strand.
CTCCGGGTCGTACAGCTCGCAGGACGCGAGGGCCCGCTCACCCCCTCCGGTCGGCACGGCACCGCCGACGACCAGGATCCGGCCCGTGCCGAGCGCCACGGCCGCGTGGCCGGTGCGCGCCTCGGCCATCGACCCGACCGCGGTCCAGGTCATCGTGGCCGCGTCGAGCAGCTCGGCGGAGGCGAGCGCGGCACCCCGCGCGCTGGTGCCGCCCGCGACCAGGAGCCGCTTGCCGGCGATCGTGGCCGAGTGCCCGGACCGGGCGGTCGCGAGCCCGGTGGCCGGGGTGGACCACGCACCGGCCGCCGGGTCGAACACCTCGACCGCGGCCAGCGGAGCGTCGTCCGCGCCGAGTCCTCCCGCGGCGACGACCCGGCCGTCGCCGAGCCTCGTCGCGGTGTGCAGGCGCCGGGGTGTCGAGAGCGACGCGGTCCGGCCCGCCCAGGTTCCCGCGACCGGGTCGAACACGGCCGCCGTGGCGACCGCGGTCCCCCTCGCGTCGGCTCCGCCCGCCACGAGCACCTGACCGGACCTCAACAGCACCGCGTCCGCCGATGCGACCGCCGCCGGTGGCGTGCCCGCCGCCGACCAGACCCCCGCCTCGGCGAGCGCGCCGCCGAGTACCTCGGCCTGGCGCAGGACGTGCAGCTGCCCGGCCAGGGCCGGGTCCGCGACGATCCAGTCGGCCATCGCGTCCTCGGCGGTGGCCGCGCTGCGGAAGCTCGACGTCGTGGCGCTCGCGGTGGCGGGCGGGAAGGCCTGCTGGTTGTTGCGGAGGTAGGCGACCACGAACCGGCCACCGGGGACCCGCACGGTCTCCTCGGCCGAGAACGGCTGGCGCTGCCGCGCGTCCTGTCGCGACAACGCCGAGCGGGCCGTGCTGCTGCCCGCCAGGAGCTGCCCGAACACCGCGGGCGGCGGGGTGTACAGACGGCCGCGCCTCGGCCGCACGACGCGCACGGCGGTCGCCCGCACCCCGCGGGCCTCCGACGGTGCCTCGTTGTCGATGATGTGCAGCTCGTAGCGGGCGCTGCGGCGCACGACCCGCGGTGTCGCGATCGCGCCGCCCGCCGCGATCAGCTCCAGGCCGGCGTCCTGGGTCTCGTAGGCGGGACGGGACAGCTTCGCCGCGTCGTCCATGTCCTGGAACTGGGCCATGGCGAACTTGTCGCCGGTAACCGACCGCCGCACCAGTCCGCTGTTCCGCGCGGGCGTGACCGTGAACCGCTTGCCGTCGCTCGGGCGCTGCGCGCCGACCCGGTCGATCCGGACGCCGAGCGGGATGGCCCGCTGGGCGATGAACAGCGAGCCGAGCGGGTGCAGCACCAGGTCGTCGCCCGGCGGCAGCTGCCGGAGCGTGACCATCGGGTTGAACCCGCCCGCGGGCAGCCTGGTCTGCCAGCCCTCGACCTTGCGGACCTCGGCCTCCAGCAGCGCGAGCACCGCGACCGGCGGCAGGGTGGTGGTGCGCTCCTCGCCCCAGGTGATGTCGAAGTCGGCGGAGATCTCGAAGAACAGCAAGGAGATCGAGCCCCTGCCGTGCGCCCGCCACGGCGCGGGCCCTTCCAGGGTGAAGTCCAGGTCGATGCCGAACACGCCGACGCCGAACGCCTTGAGCGAGACACCCGCGGAGATCCGCACGATGAACGAGAACGGCGAGAACCGGAACAACGCGTCGAAGCTGAGGTGCCCCTCGACCCCGAAACCGCCGAAACCAAGCCGCAGCTCGGCCTTCGCGCCGAACTGGACGGTGTTGCTGGTGACGGCGAAGTAGCCGGACACCCGGATCAGCTGTCCCGGCGAGTTGAGGATGTCGACGGAGATCCTCGGCGGCACCGGGAACGGCAGCGGCGGCGGGCTGAACGAGGGGTGGAACCCGCCGACCGACAGCACGAAGTCGGGGTTGTCGCCCCAGTCGACGAGCAGCCCCATCCCGCCCTCGATGGTCATGGTGAGGACGCGGGAGTCGAAGAGCTGGGCGAAGAACCACAGTCGGGACTTGTCGACCTCGAGCGCGCCGACGAAGCTGACCCGCAGCGCGAGCAGGGCGACGTCCTCGCTGGGCAGGACGCATTCGAGCACGCCGAGGATCGCGACGTTGCCGGGCGGGATCTCGACGACGAGTCCCAACGAGACGCTGACCAGCGTCGGGGTGCCCCAGCCGATCTTCACCATCGGGCCGACGAGGAACGTGCCCTCGTCCGGCGGGAAGAACTTCCTCAGGTCGCTGATGATCCGCGGCGCGTTGGCCACCACGTCCTTCGGGAACATCACCGACTGGACGCCGCCGGTGACCACGCCCTCGACCAGCGCGTCGAGGTCCATCCTGCGGTTGAGCCCGAGGATCCCGCCGACCGCGATCAGCTTGAACCCGAACCCGAGCTGGATGCCCGCCTGGCCGAACTCGGCGGTGAGCACGATCAGCAGCGAGAACCCGTCGCTGCCGTCCGGCATCCGGGTGGTGATCAGCCCGATCGCCTTGACCTCGACGATTCCGGCGAACTCCAGTTCCAGGGCGCCCGCGTACTCGCCGCGCGCCTCGTCGAAGGACAGGAACCCGCCGCCCGCGACGATCCCGGCGTCGAGGGCGAGCCCCACGCCGGTCGGCGGCTTGAACCGGAACGCGAGGTCGGCCACGCCGAGGTTGCCGCCGCCGTCCGGGAAGGACAGGTCGGCGACCAGGCCGACCCGCTCGACGGCCGCGCTGATCGGGCCGAGGCTCGCGGTGAAACCGGCGGAGACCTCGACGGGTACCGAGCCGTCCGCGTCGAGCCCGACGCCCAGGTGCAGCGCGGTGATCTCGATCGGCCCCAGCTCCACGTGCACCGGCAGCTCCAGGTCGAGCCCGCCGCTGCCCTCCAGCCGCAGCCCGGTCGACGGCGACCAGCTGCCGGTGATCTCGAAGTCCGACTCGATCCGCGCGCCACCCGCGACCGTGCCGATGAAGCCGTCCCCGGAGGACAGGTCGATCAGCACGTGGCCGCCCGCCAGCTCGACCCTGGCGGACGGCTCGACGTCGACGCGGCCCCCGAGGGCGGCGGATCCCCGCAGCCCGAACTCGACGGCGAACCGGGTGACTTCAAGCCGGGAGGAGCCCGCCTGCCCCAGCAGCACGACGGGTTCGCCCCCGCGTTCCGCCCGCACGCCCGCGGTGGCGGTCAGCTCCAGGGACCCGGTCGGCGGCGTCAGCTCGACGGCGAGCGGCGGCCGGATCCGAGCCTCCAGCCCCGAGTCGAAGCGCGACGTGACGTCGAGGGTCAGCGTCCACAGCTCCCCGAGCGGGATCGACTGGTGGACGTCCCTCGTCGCGGGCACCCGCAGTCGCGCGGTCGCCGCGGGCGGGTCGACGGACAGGCGCAGCACGTACGCGTCGAGCACCGGTGGGGCGCCGGGCGGTCGCAGGAGCGTGAACGGCAGGTCGCGGCCCTCCAGGAACGCGGCGACCCGCGTCCAGATCCGCATGCCGTCGAACTGGGCGCTGCCGAAGTCGAACGTGTCGCGCAGCCAGCCGACGGGATCGGTGAGCGCGGCGAGCAGCCGGTCGAGGTGCAGCTCCCTCCGCTGCCCCGGCAGCGTGGTCGGGTCGGCGGGGTCGACCGGTCGCGGGACGTCGTCGACGATCCCGGTCAGCGCGAGCAGTTCGAAGGCGCCGCGGTTGCGGGCTTCGAGGTAGGAGAGCAGGGAGAACTCCAGCAGCCGTCCGGGGAGCAGCGCCGCCTCCGCCCGCAGCCGGGCCCGCTGCGCGGCGGTCAGGCCCGCCGCCGCGCCGACGGCCGCGTCGAGCGCCGGGCCGATCGCGTCGAGCGCGCCGAAGACCTCGGTCAGCCTGCCGAGCAGCGCGACGCCCTCCTGGACGATCCGCGCGGGCACGTCGGCGTCGATCGCGGCGGTGAGCCGGGCGATGACCGGCCCCAGCCCGCCGACCTGCACACCCGCGGTGCCGATGGCGCCGCCCGCGCCGCCGAGACCGCCCGGCAGGCGGAACCCCAGCTCGGCCAGGAACGCCTCGCGGTTGGACGCCGCCAAGCGCTGCTCGAGTGGTCCCAGTGCCGTCGCGAGCTCGCGCGCCAGCAGTTCCAGCGTTCCCGCGCCGCCCGCCACGTCAACTCACCCGCAGAACGCGGTCGAGGTCGGACATCCGCGCGCCGGGGAGGGTGAGCGCGAAGGTCCGGTACCGGGTGATCGCCGTGCGCAACGCGGCGCTGCCCGCGCGGGCCAGCTCGTCCAGCAGCCGCGAGAGGCCGTCGGCGACCGGCACGCCGTCGAGCGTGCGGGGCACCAGCACCTCCCGGTCGACGTCGCCGAGCAGCAGTCGCAACAGGACCGGACCGCGCATCCGGTGCCAGGCGACGATGACCCGCCGCTCGGTGTTGACCAGCCGCACCACCTCGTCGACGTGCTCGGAGATCAGCGCGGCCGCGAGCTGCCCCGCCGGGCTGCCGGTCACCCTGCGCTCCAGCCGACGCAGACGGGCTCGGGCGGGCAGGTAGTTGGTCGGGTAGGCCGACGCGGACAGCACCAGCGGCTCGTCGTCGGCCTGGACCACCGTCGTGGCGGGCTTCACCGCCTTGACCGCGGCCTCGGCGTTCACCCGGCCGACGCCCCAGCCGCTGGTGTTCGGCTGCGTCCCGGCGCCGGGTTCCGGCGGGCGGTGGGTGCCGACGAGCTCCGCCTTGATCCGGACGTGGTCGAGGGTCGGGTCCGCCTGGAACATCAGCGCGACGACCCCCGCCACGTGCGGCGCCGCCATGCTCGTCCCGTCCTTGTCCACGTAGAAGGTCGCGCACGAGTCGCAGCAGCTGCCGGTGTTGCGCGCCCCGGTGAGCGCGGCGGTGATGCCGACCCCCGGTGCGCACAGCTCCGGCTTGTCCCGGCCGTCCGTGGTCGGCCCGCGGGCCGAGGAGTCCGCGAGTGCGCTGAGGTGTTCGTCGTCCGGGTTGTAGGAGCCGATGGTGATCGGCAGGTTCGCGGTGCCCGGGATGGCGATGGTGCGGGTGCGGTCCTGGTCCGCGTTGACGAACCTGGGGTGCGGGTCCTCGGTGTCCTTGTCGATCCAGCAGTCGAACGCGGTGGCCGTCCCCTGCGTCTCGCGCAGCGTGATGGTCCAGGTCCCCGGGGTGATCTGCCCGCCGGCGGGCGGTTTGAGCACCACTCTGACGCAGTGCTTGCCGAACGGCGGGACGTTCGTGATCGACTGGATCACCAGCGGGTGGCCTGCCAGCGTCGGCGTCGAGCTACCCGCCCCCGCGGCGATCGGGCCGAGCGTCACGCCACCGGGGCCCGGTGTGGTGAGGCTGAAGCTGAGCCGTCCGGAGCCGGTGTACCAGATGTCGAAGAAGTCGTCGCCGCGGTCGTTCGGCTTGATCACCACGTCGAGCGTGACCGGGGTGCCGGGCGTCGGCGGGGTGCCGGTGGCCGCGGTCGCGGTCTTGCGCGCGTGCAGCCCGCCGCCGGACTTCGGCTGCGTGGCGGGGTTGTTGTGGTCGTAGAGGTTGCCGTCGTTGCCCGCGGCGACGACGACCATCCGCTTGGTGCTGCCGGCGAGCATGCCGTCGATGGCCTTCTCGTCTTCCGCGGTGCCGTCGTGGGCACCGATCAGACCGCCGAAGCTCAGGTTCACCACGACGGGTCTCTTCTTCGCGGGGTCCTGGATCCAGCCCTGGTCGAGGATGTGCTGGATGCCGCGCAGGTTGTCCGCGGTCCGCAGCGTGGTGCGGACGATGGCGAGGTCCGCCTCCGGCGCGATGCCGACGTAGGTGTTCGAGCCGGTGCAGTCCTCCTGCGCGGTGCCCGACTGCGAGCCGTCCCCCGCGGCGATGCCCGCGACGTGCGTGCCGTGGCCGTCCACGTCGCGCGAGGCGAACGGCTTGTCGGGCGTCAGCAGCGCCGCGTTGATCTCGTCCGGCAGGAACTTGCGGCCACGGGTGATCACCACCTTGGCGCCCGGCGGGGTCAGCCCGACCGCTGCCAGGATGAACGACTCGACCTTGCCGCTGTCAAAGGTCGGGGTGTCGTACTGACCGGCGAAGTCGATCACGACCGGCTGCGCGGGCAGCGGTCCTCCCGTGACGACGACGTCGCCGGGGTTGATGGAGTTGAACGCTTCCAGGGCGGTCTTCACCTGGGCGGCGGTCACGGGGAAGGTCAGCGCACCGGTGATCTCGACCGGGGGCGTTGCCGGTGGCACGCCACCCGGCGGGGTCGGGGGCCGGGGCGGCTGCCAGGACAGCGCGATGCTGCCCGCCGTGGGGTTGCCCGAGGTCGAGATCGTGTGGCGCAGCGTCAGGTCGAACAGCGAGACGATCCGGGTCTTGCCGTCGTCCTTGCGGAACGCGTGGTGGAAGACGTCGATCCCGGTGTCGACGACGCCGACCACCACACCCGCGCCGCTGAAGCCCGGCGGGAGCGCCCTCGCCTGTTGGGCACGGATCTCCGGCCCGCTCTTGTCCAGCGTCAACCGGTTCGGGCGATCGCTCCCGATCGAGACGACCTCGTCGAGCGCGGCCACCTGTTCGAGATCACCGACCGCGATCGTGCCGATCACGATCGGCGGGGCCTCGAACTCGACCCACAGCCCGGCCCGCTCGACGGCGCTCAGATCACCGACGGCGTGGACGAGGACCTTGACCCGCGTCGCCCGCTCGAAGCCCTCCACCTCCGCGGCCGCGACGTTCTCCAGCGCGTGCACGCGGGCCGCGAGAGGACCATCGAGTTTGCTGCTCGCCATCGGGCACCCCCACCATTCTGATCAAGGACTCCCCAGCCCGCATCAGAAACGGCCTCAGTGTTTACCTCCCGCGCGGGCGAGCGCAAGACATCCACCGAGGAGTACGCCCGAACGGGGTCCCCGGCGGGCGCAGAACCCGGCTCACCCGCTTCCACCGCCGGACATGCCGCCGTACGAACCCGGTGTCCACCACGGACCACGGCCATCGCGGTCGGTTGATCCGCCTTTTGCGGATTCTCGTTTTCCAGTCGCCGCAAGGCGTTCTTGTCGGCAAGAAGATTTCCGTCCGGCTGTTCAAGAGCACGGGCCGCGCTCGTTCTCCGGTGGACGGTTCGTCCACCGCCCAAAATCCGGCGACAGCGGCGATCTTGCCCGCCAGGATGGCCGGTGTGGAAGAGGTTGAAGTGGTCGTCGCCCACAGGCAGCGCGCGACGCTGCGCGTCGGCGACGTGTTCCTGAAGGTCGACGGCGACCTGGCGCACGCCGACGTCGAGGTGCGGGCGATGGCCGTGGTGCCGGTACCGACCCCGGCGATCCTCTGGCACGAGCCGCCCGTGCTCGCGATCGCCGCCGTGCCCGGCAAGGCGCTCGGCATCCTCGGCGAACCGTCGACCGCGTCGCCCGCGGCGTGGGCCGCCGCCGGAGCCGCGATCCGGCGGCTGCACGACGCGCCGTTGCCGCCGTGGCCGGGACGCGACCTGCGCGACGTGGCGGCGGAACTCGACCGCGAGTGCGAGTGGCTACTCGCCAACGCCGTCCTGCCCGCCGAGGTGGTCCGGCGCAACCGCGAGATCGCCGAGACCGCGCTCCGGCCGTGGACACCGGTGTTCATCCACGGCGACCTCCAGATCACGCACGTGTTCGTCGACGGCGCCGAGGTCACCGGTGTCATCGACTGGTCCGAGGCCGCGCCCGGCGACGCCATGTTCGACCTCGCCACCTTAACGCTCGGGCACGAGGAACGCCTGGACGACCTGCTCGCCGGCTACGGCGCCGGCGCGGACCGGGCCGTGATCCGCGCCTGGTGGTCACTGCGCAGCCTGGTGGCCTCGCACTGGCTGATCGAGCACGGCTTCGACCCGGACGCGCCGGGGTGCGAGTTCGACGTGCTCAGGTCCCGGATGCGCGAATCCACGTCCTGACAACGAATGCGGCCCCGCTCCGGCCACGGCCGGGCCTTCGTCCCCTGCCGTGCGGCGAAGGTGCGAGCGAGGCGTCGACAGGGCCGCCCGCTCCCGGATCGAGGCGGTCGCCGTCGTCCTACGCACCCATCACGAGACCCTCGATGGTGTGCTTCTGGGTGATGGGCAGCAGGGTGTCGACGACGGGGCAGTCCAGGCGGGCCCGGACCGAGTCCGGTAGGGACGCCCAGTACTCGCGGGTCACGGCGGTGTCGTGGCGGGCGCTGTTGCCCGCTCCGGGCGCGTCCAGGCCGAGGACCAGGACCGGGCGGCTCTTCGTCGAGTGGTTGGCGGTACCGCGGTGGACGGTCAGCGCCGAGCGGATCGAGATGTCGCCCATCCGCGGGAACTTGCGCGCGGCGAGGTCGTGGTACCGCTGGTAGGTGTCCCGGGACGGGAACATGCCGTGCTCGAACGCGCCGCCGTCGTCCCAGTGCGTGCCGGGGGCGATCTCGAACGGCCCCATGTCGGGCTCGGTGTCGACGGCGGTCACGTTGACGGCCAGCGAGGTCAGCCTCCGGTGCCGGGCGGTCTCCTCGGGCATGGGGAAATCGCGGTGCCACGGTTGGTCGACCGCGCCGGCGAGCGGGACGTCGAACCCGACCTCGACGATCCGGTACTCCGGACCCAGCACGGCCTCGGCGACGGCGGTGATCCACGGGTGCGACGCCAGGTCGGCGAACCCGCTCAGCTGTTCGGGGTGGATCTCGACGTAGTAGCGGTTCGGTCCGCGCCCGACCGCGCCGTCCGGGCGTGACCGCGCCTCGTCGAACGCCGTGTCGATGTCCTCGCCCAACCGCCGGACCCAGTCGCGGGTGAACGCCCGCGGCAGCCCGATGATGCCGTCCCGGTGCAGGCGATCGGTCAACGCCGTGACTTCCGCGGCGGGGAGCGGGGCGGGCGCGGTTCCGTGCATCTCGACCTCCGGACGATTGTTGCAACGTGGCAAACCCAGTTTGCAACGTGGCATGCCACGTTGCAAGGGTTATGCTCGGGCCGAGCCGGAAGGAGCGGGATGAACCCGAAGTTGCGGGACGTGGCCGAGCACGCCGGGGTGTCGGTGCGCACCGTGTCCAACGTGGTCAACGAGTTCCGCTACGTCGCGCCCGCGACCCGTGAACGGGTGCGGGCGAGCATCGACGCCCTCGGCTACCGGCCGAACATGGCCGCCCGGACGTTGCGGCGCGGCCGGACCGGACTGGTGGCGCTGGTGATCCCGGAGATCGACTCGCCCTACTACGCCGAACTCGCCGCGCGGACGGTGCGCATCGCCGAGGCGCGGGGGTTGACCGTGCTCATCGACCAGACCGACGGTGACGCCGAGCGCGAGACCCAGCTGCTGCACGGCAGGCGCAGCCAACTGGTCGACGGCGTCCTGTTCAGCCCGTGGGCGGTGGCCCCGGCGGAGCTGGCCTCCCGGACGGACACCGTGCCGCTGGTGCTGCTCGGCGAACACGACGGCGCGGCCGGGGTCGACCACGTCGCGATCGACAACGTCACGGCCGCGCGCGAAGCCACCGAACACCTGCTGGCCCGCGGCAGACGGCGCATCGCGGCGGTGGGCCTCCAGCCGCGGTCGCTCTACGCGACCACGCGGCAGCGGCTGGCCGGGTACCGGAGCGCGCTGGCCGGAGCGGGGCTGCCCGCCGACCCCGAACTCGAAGTGGTGGTGCGGCGCCTGCACCGCGCCGACGGCCACGAGGCGGTGCTGCGGCTGCTGGACTCCCCCCGACCGCCCGACGCGCTGTTCTGCTTCACCGACGAACTCGCGCTCGGCGCGCTGCGGGCGGCGGCCGACCGCGGCGTCGCGGTGCCGGAATCGTTGGCACTGGTGGGTTTCGACGACGTCGAGGACGGCCGGTTCAGCGTTCCGGCGCTCACGACGGTGTCCCCGGACAAGGACCGCATCGCCGAACTGGCCCTGGACCTCCTGGCCGACCGGACAACGGCCCCGCGTTCCATCACCGCTCCACACCGGTTGGTGGTGCGCGAAACGAGCTGACCCACTCGTGGTCGACGTGCGGCTCCGCCTCGCCGACGACGAGCCGCACCTGTTCCGGCCGCGCGCGCCGCGCGGCGCGCTCCCCGGCCGGGCCCGCCCAGGCACCCGCCAGCAGCAGGGCGAGGAGCCCCCAAGCCCCCGCCGCCCACCACGCCCACTCCACCGCGTCGACCAGGGCCACCACGGCGTTCGTCACCGCGGCCAGCACCAACGCGAGCAATGAGCACCTGACCACAGCTTCCGCACCGTCGCTCGTAGTGTCCCGTCCCTCCATGGCTTCCCCCTCATCCCATCACCGGCTGTATCGACAGGACAGACGTACTGGTTACACGGACAGGGGATCCGGGTGGGGTAACTCTCGTCGCGCTCCGGGCGATGATCGGAACGAGGCCCACGAAGGGAACCCGCGCACATGCGCTTCACCACAGCCGTCACCGTGCTGGCCGCACTCGCGCTCGGCGGCGGTTGTGCGAGCGGGCACTCCACTTCGAACAGGGTGTCACCGGGCCCTCCGGCGGAAACCGCGTCCCCCGAGTTCGACTGGGGCGGCGCGCTCACCGAGGCCTTCAACGCCGCCAACGTGGGCGCCCCGTGGTTCCCGAAGGTGCGGACCCTGACCGTCGACGGGAAAGCGGTCGTGGTGACGTCGAGCCTCACGGAGGCCGAACCCGTCGACGCGCTCGCGGTGTGCGAGGCCGCCTCCACGGTCGCGAGGATCAGCGGGCAGGGCTACACGTCGGTCGCCGTCCGCACGGCCGACGGCGGGACCACCCTGGCGCACCTCGACGAGCTGACCTCGGACAGCGCCTGCCGGAACTGACCAGGAACGGGAACAACCCCGATCAGCCGATCTCCGCGAGCCGTCGTTCCAGCGCGTCGAGGCGGATGGCGGCGAGGTCGTCCGCGATCCGCCGCAGCGGCGCGTTCGCCCATGCCGCGATGATCACCAGCGCCGGCGGCGGCCCGGTCACCCGGAGCGCCCGGCGCAAGGCGGCTGACCGGGGGATGTTCAGTCCGATGTGGACTCGTGGGGTTCGCCGTCCGGACTGGCGATCACGACGGTGTAGCCGTCGGGGTCGTTGATCCAGACCTCCCGGTGACCGGGGCCGTTGCCTGGCCCTCCGGCGGGTTCCGGTGCGGTGCGCGCACGACCGGGGCGTCCAGTCGGCGCGCGCGGGCCACGGCCCCGTCGAAGTCGCCGACCTCGCCGAACCACACCAGCACGCCGTTGCCGACCGCGCGGTCGGGGTCGCCGATCACCCCGTGGTGGTGCTCGACCTCGCGCCGGTGGAGCTGGAGCACCAGTTCGCCGTCGGCCAGCAGCCGCTCGTAGTCCGGGCCGCCGTGGTCGCTCCGCAGCCCGAGCACCTCCTGGTACCAGCGGCTGGAGGCCTCGACGTCGCGGACGGTCAGCAGCGTCTGCGACCGGGCCCGCCGGGCGGGCACGACGACGCCGATCCGGTTGCCCGCCGGGTCGTCGGCCTCGACCAGCCAGCGTTCGCCGCCGTCCAGCAGCGGTTTGCCGTGCACCGCGCCGCCCGCGGCGACCACGCGGTCCAGGGTCGGGTACAGGTCGTCGGCGCAGATCCACAGCAGCGGCCCGCCCGCGGCGACCGGCTGCCGGTCGGTGGTCAACTGGCCGATCATCCCCGGCGCCTCGAACCCGCCGTTGGCGGCGTCCACCGACCACCCGAAGACCGACTCGTAGAAGGCCGCCGACCGGCCGATGTCGACGGCGGGCAGCTGGAGGTACCCGATCCGCCCTCGCCGCGGTGTGGTGTGCGTGCTCATGTCGAGTGCCTCCCGTGTTCCGGACCGTCACCGATCAGCAGCCTGCCGACCGACTCGGCGAACCACCGCTGGTACCGCTCGACCGTCCACCGGCGCCGTCGGACCAGGCGTTCGAACACCGCCGGGTCCATCAGGATCCACACCGTGTCGACGGCTTCGTCCGTCGTGCGCCCCTCCCCCAGGGGCGCCTTCCGCGTCACCTGGTCGACGATCCAGGTCGCGGTGGCGGCCCGCTGGGCGACCATCCGCTCGGCGAGTTCGGCCGACTCCGCGTTGGTGGACGCCGCTTCGAACAAGGCCAGGACGAGACCCGCCGACCGCTGCTGGGCCGACCCGAGCACCTCGGCCACCACGGTGAGGAACTCGTGCGCGGTCGGCGCGTCGACCGCCGTCCTGGCCCAACTCCGGTCCAGGACGGGCAACGGCTCGTCGTCACCGGCGATGGCCACGTCGATCGCGGCCTTGAGCAGTCGGGCCTTGGTGCCGAACTGGAGTTCCACGGTGGGCACGGAAACCCCGGCCCGCACGGCGATCGCCCGGATCGTGGCCCCGGCGAACCCGCTGTCGAGGAACACGGCCGTCGCCGCCTCCAGCACCCGCCGACCCGTCAGCCGGGCCTGCTCCGCCCGCTTGCCGGACCGGTAGGCGCGGGACACGTCGGTAGCCACCGCCCGATAATTGACTATGGACAGGCCATAGTCAATTATCGGGCGGCAGTGGCCCTACTGGTAGACCTCCACCTCGTAGATGCGGGTCGTGGCGTTGCCGCTCTGCTCGGCGGCCACCACGTCGATCTTCACGTAACGCCCCGAGACCGACACCGCGTGCGTGCTCACGTTCGCCGTGTTGCCGCGCACCTGGGCCGCGGTCGACCACGTCGCGCCGTCGTCGGACACCTGCACGTCGAAGTCCCGCGTGTTCCACCCCGCGTTCTCCCCGCCCGCACCGGCGTGCCGCACTACCACTGAGCCCAGGGCGAGCTTGCCGCCCAGGTCCACCTGGAGGTACTTCGCCGACGCCGACGAGCAGAACTTGTCCGACGTGCCACCGGACACGCTCCCGTTCACCGCCTTGTCGGCGGTCTCGTTCCCGTTGCACGGCGTCGATCCCGACGCCGGCCGACCCAGCGCCAGGTTCGTCGGCGCCTGGGTGGCGGTGTCGAACGACGGGGGCGCGTCGGCCGCGGCGCTGCCCCACGTCGTGTTGGCAGTGGTGCCGAGGGTGAACGACAGGGTGCCGCCGGTGGTGGCGAAGGATTCCGGCAGCCACGGCTTGGTGGTGGCGACCCCGTTGACCGAGAGGCCCTGGACGTAGGGCGTCGCGGCGGCGGCGTTGGCGGCGTCGAGGGTCAGGGTGACGCCGTTGGAGCGGTGCACCACGATCCGCGGGAACAACGGGCTGGCCACCAGCAGTTCGGCGCGGCCGGGGGCCAGCGGGTACAGGCCCATGGCGGACCAGACGTACCAGGACGACATGGCGCCCAGGTCGTCCTGCCCCGGGATGCCGCCCGGCGCGGTGGACCACAGCGTGTTGACCACCTGGCGGACGGTCTGCTGGGTCTTGTACGGGCTGCCCGCGAAGTCGTAGAGCCACGGCGCGCCGATGGACGGCTCGTTGTTCATCTCGGCCTTGAGCCCACCCGCCCCCGTCAACGCCCAGGTCCCGTCGGTGCGGTGGAAGAAGGTGTCGAGCTTGGTGGTCGCCGCGGCGTTGCCGCCCATCCGGTCGAACAGCCCGCGCACGTTGTGCGGCACCATCCACGTGTACTGCGCCGCGCTGCCCTCGGCGAACCCGTTGGTGCTCGCGGGGTCGAAGGACGGCCAGGTGCCGTTGTCGTTGCGGTCCTGGGCGTACCCGCCGTTGGCCGGGTTGTACACGTTCTTCCAGTACTGCGCGCGGGCGAGGAACTCGTCGCGGGTCGAGTTCTGGCCCAGCCGCGCGGCCAGCTGCGAGATGCCGAAGTCGGCGACGGAGTCCTCCAGGGTCTCCCCCGCCCCGCCCCACGCGTTGCCGTTGGCCGGGATGTAGTGCTTGGACAGCCACTTGTCCAGTGACGGCCGTTCGCCGACCACCATGACGTTCCACCCGTCGCGGCTGAGGTCCGCGCTGGTGACCGTGGTCGCGGCGCGCACCATCGACGCCAGGGCGCCCTGCGCGTCGAAACCCGTGCCGCCGAAGGCGTGGATGCTCGGCAGGGCCGCGTGCGCGGGATCGCCGGTCATCACGTGGGTGCCGCCCGCGGCGTGGGTCCACCGGTCCCACACGCCGTTGTTCTGGTTGGCCTGGTTCAGCAGCGACTGGGCGATGTCGCTCCCGACGTCCGGTCGCACCAGGGTGAGAAGCTGCAACTGGCTGCGGTAGGCGTCCCAGCCGGAGAAGTTGGCGTACTGCGCCCTCTGCGCGCCCGACACCGTGTGGACCGCCTGGTCCATGCCCGTGTACTGCCCGTTGGTGTCGCTGAACACGTTGGGGTGCAACAGGGAGTGGTAGAGGGCGGTGTAGAAGGTGGTCTGCTGCGCGGTGGTGCCGCCGGTGATCTCGACGCGCTGGAGTTCGGTGTTCCAGGCGGCGCGGGCGGCCTGCCGCACCGCGTCGAAGCCGGTTCCCGACGGGTTCTCGGCCTCCAGGTTGGCCTGCGCGTTGGCCTGGCTCACGAAGGAGATGCCGACCCGCATGGCGACCGTCTGCCCGGCGGCGAAGGTGACGTAGCCGCCCGAGCCGCGCCCGGCGACCGGGTAGCCGTTGGTCCCGTAGGTGGTGCCGCCCGAGGCGCTGGTCGTTCCGGGCCGCAGCGTGCCGTCCTGCCAGGTGCCGGTGCTGGTGAACGGCTGGTCGAACACGGCGTGGAAGTGCAGGGTGTAGTAGCTGCGCCTGCCGATCGCGTTGATGTAGCCGCAGAAGTTGCCGCTGGTCACCGAGCCGGAGATCGTGCGGTTGGCGGCGTCGACCGTGGTCTGCGCGGCGCTGCTGCCCACCTCCGAGTTCGACGTCCGCACGAGCAGCGAGGCGGTCTTGCCCGCCGGGTAGGTCCAGCGCGCGGAGGCGGTGCGGGTGGTCGCGGTCAGCTCCGCCCCGATCCCGGAGGCCAGTCCGACCCGGTACTGGCCCGCGGTTCCGCTCTCGTCGGCGTGGGCGAAGTCGGCGGCGTACTTCGCGTCGGTGGTGTCGGAGCTCGGCGAGGTGTCCACCGCGCCGGCGTGCGGCAGGAACGGGATGTCGCCGTAGCCGCCCGCGCAGCCGGTGCCGGACATGTGCGTCAGCGCGAACCCGCGGATGCGCGTGGCGTCGTAACGGTAGCCGCCGGGCGCCGCGGCACGGGTCTGGTCGCCGCGCGTGTTCTCCGGGCTGAACTGGACCATGCCGAACGGGGTGGTCGCGCCGGGGAACGTCTCGCCGTGGTTGCTGCTCCCGATCAGGGTGTCGACCAGGCCGGCGGGGTCGGCCACGGCCGCGGCGGCCCGTGCGGGCGGGCTCACGACCGACGCGATCAGCAGTGCTCCGACTCCAAGGGTTGACAACGTTGTCTTCAGCGTAGAGCGGTGTGTCTGGACGAATGGACGCATGCTGCCTCCACGACCTGCAGGGACGGTGATCCCTGTCTAGGCCTCGTCCGGGCAGCGCTGCCAGGGCCGAAATTTCGCCCATTGGACCGCCTGCCCCTCGCCGCTACAGTGCCCGGCCGGGGCGCGTGGGGTCAGGTCCACCGCCACCCGATCCCCAGCACGCCGGAGTCGACGGCCTCGGCGACCAGGTGGACCGCGTGGTGCTCGCCGAGGCGGAGGTCGCCGGTCGTGTGCCGCTCGTCCTCCAGGTCCTGCTGGGCGAAGGAGTAGCAGCGCAGCGGCACCGCGCGCGGGTCGAAGCGCACCTGGAGGAGGAACTGCCGGGTGGGGTTGCGGAACCCGTAGGCGAACTCGGTCGACACCCCCGCGGTGGGGTCGACCAGCTCGCTCTCGAACACCCAGGTCTCCCCCGCGCGCAGCACGTGGTCGAACACCAGCTCGTAGACCAGCCCCGGCGCGCTGGGGTGCGGGACGAACCTGCCCGTACGGCAATTCGTCAGCCCCCGTGCGACCACCAGTCCCGGTACGCAGGAAGGGTTCCCGTAGTACCGCACCACGTACCGGTCCACGTCGTCGCGCACGGCGCGGACCAGCAGTTGCGACCACAGCGACGTTCCGCACCGCTCGGCGTCGACGGTGACCTTGTGCTGGACGCTGATCACCTCGACGTCCTCGTTGTGCGAGGACAGCAGGTCGTCGAGCAGATCGGCGACCGGCGCGATGTCCGCGCAGCGCGCGGCGGGCACCCTCGCCGCCTGCCCCCGGCCACCGGTCGCCACGAGGCCCGCCAGCGACTCCGGCCGGACGCCGAGGACCCGCTCCAACTCGCGCACGGCGTTCAGGGACGCCGCGGTTTCCGGGCGGCTGTGCCCGTTCTGCCAGTTGCTCAGGCTCGACAGGCCGACCGAGACGCCACGCCGGGCCAGGTGGAACCGCAGGCGTTCGAGGGTGAGACCGCGCTCCCGGATGGCCGCGCGCAGGGCCACGTGGAACAGCCCGCCGGGCAGGCCGCCGTCGATCCGCGGCCTCCGCGCCGGGTCACCGGGTCCGCCCATGCCGTCACCTGAGCCCGTTCTCGACACCTGATGACCGGGTCGATCGTAACCGCGGGCACGGCGCCGCGGGGCGGCCGAGTTCGGCGACCGCGGCGGCGAGCACCGTCCTGATCCCCCAGAATGGACCCGGCGGCGCACCGCCGCGACGGTCCGAGTGAGGATTACCCCGTGCACATCGCGGCAGAGATAGTGGTCCTGGTCGTGACCGTCCTGATCGTCAGCGCCGTGGCGCGGCGGCTGGACTGGTCGGCACCGCTGTGCCTGATCGCCGTGGGCGTGGGCGCGTCCTACATGCCGGGGGTCCCCGAGTACCACCTCGACCCCGAGGTCGTGCTGCTCGGGCTGCTCCCCCCGCTGCTGTACTCGGCGGCCATCCAGACGTCGCTGATCGACTTCCGGCGGAACCGCGGGGCGGTCGGGCTGATGTCGGTCGGGCTGGTCGTGTTCACCGCCCTCGGCGTCGGACTGGTCGCCTGGGCGGTGGTCCCCGACCTCCCGCTGGCCGCGGGGGTCGCGCTCGGCGCCGTCGTGGCGCCACCGGACGCTGTCGCCGCCAGCGCGGTCGCCCGGCGGGTCGGGATGCCCCGCAAGCTGACCCGGCTCCTGGAGGCCGAGAGCCTGTTCAACGACGCTGCCGCGCTGGTGGCCCTCCGCACGGCCATCGCCGCGCTGGCGGGGTCGATCAGCCTCTGGCAGGTCGGCGCCGACTTCCTGCTCGCGGCGGTCGGCGGGATCGCCGTCGGACTGGTCGTCGGGTTCGTGATCGCGTTCATCCGGTCCCGGCTGGACGAGCCCGTGCTGGACACCGCGCTGTCGTTCGCGGTGCCGTTCATCGCCTACCTCCCGGCCGAGGCCATCCACGGTTCCGGCGTGCTCGCGGTCGTGGTCGCCGGGCTGATCCTGGGGCACAAGGCACCGCGGATCCTCTCCGGCTCGACCCGGCTTGCCAGCAGGCTCAACTGGCAGACCATCGCGTTCCTGCTGGAGAACACCGTCTTCCTGCTCATCGGTCTGCAACTGCGGCGGATCCTCACCGAGGTCGACCGGTCCGGGCTGTCCCCGGCGATGCTCACCTGGATCTGCGTCGCCGTGCTCGGCGCGACGATCCTCACCAGGATGCTGTGGCTGATCGGGATCGGCACGATGAAGCGGGTGCAACGACGCCTGCTGCCGTCCAGGACCAGGGGGAAGGTCTGGCCGTGGCGCTACTCCGCGGTGATCTCCTGGGCCGGGATGCGCGGGGTCGTCACGCTCGCCGCGGCGTTCATCCTGCCCGCGGACACCCCGCAGCGCGCGGTGCTGGTGCTGGCCGCGTTCGTCGTCGTGGCGGGCACTCTGGCCCTCCAGGGCATGACCCTGCCCCCGCTGATCCGACGGCTGCGGCTGCCGCGGCCGGACCCCGCGGAGGACGCCCTCCAGGAGGCGTCCGTCCTGCACGACATGACCCGCGCGGCGCTGGCGAAGCTGGAGGAGATCCGAACGCCCGACGACCCGCCCGAGATCATCGAGCGCCTCCGCGAGCGGATGCGGAACCGCGCCGACTCGGCGTGGGAGCGGCTCGGCAGGCAGAGCGCGCTGGCCGAGACGCCCAGCGACGCCTACCGCAGGCTGCGGCTCGAACTCCTGAACGTGGAGCGCGAGCAGTTCCTGAAGGCCAGGGACAGCGGGAGCGCCGACGATGACGTCCTGCGCCGCGTGCTCGCGCGCCTCGACATCGAGGAGTCCATGCTCGACCGGCACGAGGAGGAGCCCGAGGTCGAGGGCCGCGAGCTGCGCACCCCGGCGGCGACGGCCGGGTCGTGCAAGCACCTGGCCCACGAGTGGGTCGAGAGGAACCCCACCGCCCCGGACTCCTGCCAGGCCTGCGTCGCCGAGGGGATGACGTGGGTGCACCTGCGGAAGTGCCTCAAGTGCGGCAACGTCGCGTGCTGCGACTCCTCACCGGGCCGCCACTCCGCCCAGCACTTCCACGACACCCGGCACCCGGTGATGCGCAGCTTCGAACCCGGCGAGACCTGGCGCTGGTGCTTCGTGGACAAGCAGCTCGGCTGAGCACGAGCACCTGCCGGGCCCGGCACCACGTCCGCACGCCACCACGCCACCACGTCGGCACGCCACCACGTCCGCACGCCACCACGTCGACACGCCACCACGTCGACACGCCACCACGTCGGCACGTCGGCACGTCGGCACGTCGGCACGTCGGCACGGCACCGGTCCGGTGCCGTGCCGCCTCGTGGTCAGGGCGGGCCGGTGGCCACCTGCACGGCTCACACCGCCACCCGAGTGGGCGTTGCCGAGGGCGGAACACTAGTACGGAAAGTAGAGCGGGATCGGTTCCCGACCCGTCGCCGCCACCCGTTCGGCCTAATCGCGGTCTACCCGCTGCCATTTCCCGGAGTGGCCGCTGGGCCGATCGCGGCCTCTTCCGTGAGAGCGGTTTCACGCGGCGGCGATTGGTCCATACCTCTTGGGCACAGCTCAACCGGATCGGTCGTACCGCGCACGACCGGCATGACAAGAGGAGTTCCGAATGTCGATACCCCGGTTCCTGAAGCGCGCCGGAGTGGCGCTGAGCGCGCTCGCCGCCACCACCGGCGTCCTCGTGCTCCCCGCCACGACACCGTCCGCATCGGCCGAGTCCTTCGTGGTCGGTGAGGCCCAGTTCGACCAGATCTTCCCCGGCCGCAACAGCTTCTACACCTACAGCGGTCTGACGGCCGCCCTCGACGCCTACCCCGGCTTCGCCGGCACGGGCGACGACACGGTGAGGAAGCAGGAGGCCGCGGCGTTCCTGGCCAACGTCAACCACGAAACCGGTGGCCTGGTCTACGTCGTCGAGCAGAACACGGCGAACTACTCGCACTACTGCGACGCGGGCCAGCCCTACGGCTGCCCCGCCGGTCAAGCCGCCTACTACGGCCGCGGCCCGATCCAGCTGAGCTGGAACTTCAACTACAAGGCCGCCGGGGACAGCCTCGGCATCGACCTGCTCGACAACCCGTACCTCGTCGAGCAGGACGCGGCCGTCGCGTGGAAGACCGGCCTCTGGTACTGGAACACCCAGACCGGCCCCGGCACGATGACCCCGCACGACGCGATGGTCAACGGTCGCGGCTTCGGCGAGACCATCCGCAGCATCAACGGGTCCATCGAGTGCAACGGTGGCAACCCCGCGCAGGTACAGAGCCGGATCGACAAGTACACGCAGATCACCGGGATCCTCGGCGTCCCGACCGGTGACAACCTGTCCTGCTAGGGCCGACCACGGCGGGAAGGGCTTCCCCGGCTGTCCGGGGAAGCCCTTTCAGCGCGCCAGCTTCCAGATCCGGACGGTCTCGTCGGCGCCACCGCAGGCGATCCGCCCGCCCTCGCGGTCGAACGCCACCGTCTCGATCTGGCCCGCGGCGCCGATGACGGTGGCGCGGACCCTCTTGGTCTCCACGTCCCACAGCTGGATGAAGTTGCCGAGACCCCAGGCGGCGATGGTGTTGCCGTCCGGGTGGAACAGCGCGTGCGTGATGGTGAGGCCGTCGTCGACCCGGTCGAAGACCGCCTTGCTCCGGGCGGTCGCCACGTCGAAGAGCTGCATGCTGTTCTTGCCGTCGGCGTCGACCACAGCGACGGTCTTGCCGTCCGGGGAGAACGACACGGCACGACCGGTGGAATCGTCGATGGTGCGGACCGTCTTCCCGCTGGCCGGGTCCGACAGCCGGACCTCGCCGGACTTGGTGCCGCCGTTGGCCAGGAGCGAGCCGTCCGGGCTGAAGGCGAGGTCGTGACCGCCGTCGCCGTCGGGCAGGCCGATCTTGACCGCGCGCGTCGCCACGTCCCACACCTTGATGCCGCCGGTGTGGGTCACCCCGGCCACCGTCTTGCCGTCCGGGTGGAACGCCAGGCTCTTCATGATCGACCGGCTCTGGTCCAGCGGGCCGATCATCGTGCGGTCGGCGACGTTCCACAGGTACGTGGTCGCGTCTCCGGTGCGGTTGCCGCCCGCCGCCAGGACCTTGCCGTCGGGGCTGAACGCCACCGCGCACGCCGAGGCGCCACCCGGACCGTCCGGGTTCTTGACCGTCCCGGCCAACTTCCCGGTCTCGGTGTCCCACAAGCGAACCACGGCGGCGTCACGGCCGAGCCCGCCGTCGGCGCTCGCGAGCAGCTTGCCGTCCGGGCTGAACGCGATCGACGTGATCCGGTCCTGGTGGTCGGCCAACTGGACGTGCTCGGCGATCTCCTCCGGAACGCCCGACTCGACCGGTGGCGTCGAAGTCCCCTCACTCCCGCTCTCCTTGACCGGAAGACCGTTCTTGGTCTTGTCGTCCCCGATGGACGGCAGACCCGCCGCGTCGTCCGCGTCGTCCCTCGACAGGAGCCACCACGCGGTGCCGCCGCCGATCACCGCGAGCGCGCCGCCGCCCGCCAGCAGCAGGGTGCGCCTGCTGACCCCGGATTCCTTGCGGGGCAGCACGACGGGCGCGCCGGCGAGCAGCGCCATGGCCTGGTCCGCGGTCGCCCGTTCGGCCGGATTCCTGCGCAGCAGGCCGTTCAGCAGCGCGGAGAGGTTCCCGGCGCGCACGGGAGGAGGCGGCTCCCGGGTGAGCAGCATCGACAACGTCGTCATGAGGTCCTGGCCCTGGAACGGCGGCCTGCCCTCCACGGCGGCGTACAGGGTCGCTCCGAGCGACCACATGTCGGTCGCCGGGGTGATCTCCCCGCCCGCTGCCTGCTCGGGCGCCATGTACGCGGGCGTGCCCACGATCGACCCGTCGGTGGTCAGCGCGACGTCGCCGATCAGCCTGGCGATGCCGAAGTCGGTGATCACCACCCGGTCACCGGACAGCAGGACGTTGGCGGGCTTGAGGTCGCGGTGCACGATCCCCGCCTGGTGCGCCACCCGGATCGCCGCCAGCATCGCGGCGCCGATGGACCCGACCTGCTCCACGGGCAGCGCTCCCCGCGCCCGGATCGCGTCGGACAGCGAGCCGCCTCGCACGAACTCCATCACGATCATCGGGGCGCCGTCGTGCTCGACGACGTCGTGCACGGTGACGATGCCGGGGTGGTTGAGGTGACCGGCCAGTCGGGCCTCGCGCATGGCTCGTTGGCACAGCACCACCCGCTCCTGCTCGTCGAGCCCGGCAGGCAGCAACAACTCCTTGACGGCCACCTCCCGACCGATCAGTTCGTCGCGCCCCAACCACACCCGGCCCATGCCACCGGTACCGATCACCTGCACGAGCCGGTACCGCTGAGCGACCAGGCTTCCTCTCACATCCGTCACGGCGCGCAGCCTAGATGGCCGGCAACTCCCGCACGTGCGCATCCCGCAAGTTCGTGAGACGCCGGAACTGTTGGTACCGAGCAACATCGTGCGGGCTCAATCGGTAGGGAATGCGCAACGCGCCGGGAACGCCGTTGGCAGCGGACACGCTCCCCCGCGCCCTCGCGAGCCCCCTGCTCACCCGCGGTGGCGTCGGGGCCCTCCTGCGAAACCTCGCCTTCCGGGTTCTCGCGCACAGCTCGGTCCGAAGTGGACCGGGTGCACACCCGGGTCAGCCCGCCGAGTCCGCCAGGGACACGACCACCGCCGGGCGGGTGAAGCGGGATTCGACGCGGGTCGCCGCCTCGTCGAGGTTGCGTTCCCGGTACAGGGCCGCGGATCGGCGCCAGGCCGCGCGGGCCAGGTCCGGGTCGTCGTGCGCGTCGCCGATGGCGGTGAGGGTGGCGGCCTGGCGGTAGGTGTTGTCCAGGTGGCGCCAGTGCTCCAGGGCTTCCCGGTAGTGGCGCAGGGCCTGGGCGCGGTCGCCGGTGCGGGCGGCGATGGCGCCGAGGTTGTCCAGGCTGTCGGCCTGGCCGTAGACGTCACCTTGTTCCAGGCACAGGGAGAGGGCGGACTCGCAGTAGCGACGGGCCTCGTCGTGGTGGCCCAGCCGGGTGTGGCAGGCGCCCATCATGCTCAGCGCCCGGATCTCCCACTTCTTGTCGCCGACCTCGCCGTAGAGGTTCCGGGCGCTGGTGGCGTGCGCGAGGGCCCGCTGGTCGTCCTCCTGGTGGGTCCAGGCGAGCGCGAGGACGAAGTGAACACCCGCCTGGCCCAGCGTGTCCCCGATCTGCGCGGACAGCGCCAGCGACCGCTTCAGGTGCAGCAGCGCCTCGCGCTGCCTGCCGAGCGGGGCGTAGACCAGACCCAGCCGCCGGTGCGCGCGGGCCTGCACGGCGACGTTGCCGAGCCGTTCGGCGGCGGCCAGTCCCGCTCGCCACGAGGCGATGTTGTCGTGCAGGTG
>DATMCA010001325.1:0-2654 GCA_035559015.1 Umezawaea sp.
CGGTCGCTGCGCAGCCGGTTGGCCACCAGCTTGCCGAACAGCTCGACCTCGAAGTCCAGCCCGCTGATCAGCCGCAGCGCCGAGTCGACCCGGGCCCGCGACTCCGGGGTCAACGCGACCCGGGCCAGCAGGTCCTGTCCGCCGGCGCTGAACAGGTCGCTCATCCCGACCTGCACGCCCGCGCCGGCGAGCACGGCGTGGATCTGGCATTTCAGGTTCGAGCGCAGCCCGACCAGCTTGGCGCGGTGACGCACCCAGCCACGCAGCTCCCGACAGGTGGGTGGCGCGATCCACGCCTCGGGCAGCCGGCCCATCCGCCACAGATCGGCCAGGTCCGCCGCGTCCCGCTCGTCGTTCTTCACCCGCCGCAGCGAGAACATCTTCACGCCCAACGGGTGCGCCAGATGCACCGTCGCGCCCAGCTCGGCGAGGGTGTCCGCGGCCCAGTACCAGCCGTAGCAGGCCTCCAGGACCACATCCGGGGCCTCACCGGCCCGGGCCATCACCGCCCGCAGGTACTCCGGGTCGTTGGAGATCCGCACCGTCTCCAGCGCCTCGCCGGTATCGGTCATCCGCACCAGCACCGACCGGCGCCGGTGCAAGTCGATACCGACGTACTGCTTGCCCTCGTACGCTCCGCTCACAGACATCCCAGGCGCTTGGTTGTCAAGTGCGCCGAGAACAGACGCTTGATCGTTCTCGTCGATCGTCGAGTCTGCGCCGACCCGCAGTCGGTGTCAGAAAGGGCGCTTGACACCGACTGCGGGTCGGCGTTCATCGAGGACGCGGCGGGGGATCTGGGGCCCGGGAAGGGTCTCGGGCCAAGGCGCGTGGGTGCCGGCCGGCCTGACTGATCAGTTCGGCGGTTCTACGCCGCGCCCGGTGAATCTGTTGCCTCGGCTGGCCAGGCGGTTGTTTCGTCGTAGACGGTGCCGGTCTTGAGGCAGCCATGCAGGATCCCGACCAGTCGGTTGGCCAGTTGGCGCAGGGCCGCTCGGTGCCCAACCCCGCGAGCTCGGATCCGGTCGTAGTAGGCCCGGGCGCCCGGTGAGGCGCTCAGCGCGGCGAACGCTTGGGCGTCGAGGGCATCGATGAGCCGGTCGCTGTGCACGAACCGGGCCATCACGACCTTCTTCTTGCCCGAGGCGCGGGTGATCGGGCTGGTGCCCGCGTAGTTCTTGCGGGACTTGGCCGAGACGTAGCGGTCTTCGGCGTCGCCGAACTCGCCCAGCACCCGAGCGCCCAGGATCGGACCCAGCCCCGGCTGGGACAGGATGATCTCAGCGACCGGGTGACGCCCAAAATGGCTCTCCACCTGCCCCTGCAGGGTCTTGACCTGCTCGACCAGCACCTTCAACACAGCGACGGTGGATTGCACGCTGGCGGCGTGGGCGGCCACGACAACCTCGGGCTGGCGCAGGTGCTCGGCGCGCAGCGCGGTCTGGATCACCGCGGCCTTCTCCTCGATCTTGCGCCGACGGGCACGCCGCAATGCCGCGCTGATCTGGCTGATCGACAATCGAGCCGCCGAGGCCGGATCGGGGGCCTTGGACAACAGCTCCAGGGTGTCGGCGGCCGCCAGATCCTCGAATGCCTCCAGCGCAGCCGGGAAGTACTCCCGCAGCGCATGCCGCAGCCGCTGGGCATGCCGGGTCCGTTCCCAGATCAATGTCTTATGCGCCCGGGCCACCACCTTGATCGCCTCGGCCCGCGGGGTGTCGGCGGCGACCGGGCGCAGCTGGTGGGAATCGGTGCGTACCATGTCCGCCAACGTGTGCGCGTCGGCCTTATCGCTCTTGGCGCCGGAGATGCTATGCCGCTCCCGGTAGCGGGCGGCCTGCAGCGGGTTGACCGCGAACACCTCGTAGCCAGCGGCGATCAGCGCCTGCGCCCACGGGCCGCGGTCAGTCTCGATGCCGACCTTCACCACCGCGTCCTCGACCCCCTCACCCAGCTGCGCGGCGATCATCACGTGCAACCGGGCCATGCCCGCCACACCCTCGGGCAACCGGGCCCGGGCCAACCGCCGGCCCGCGGGGTCCATCAGCTCGACGTCATGGTGCTCCTCGGCCCAGTCGTCGCCCACAAACAGCTCCAACACGCCCTCCCATCCTCGGTCTGACCTGGTGCGGCCTGCGGGAGAACCATCGACGACCTAATCAAGCAGTGCTCACACCGCGGTAGGCACCCGGTGGGCACGACATCCCAGCAGTGATCGAGTTCTCCCGACACGCCGGACAGGGCACGATCTGTGAGCAGGACTCGACGTCCAGGGGCCAACAGTGCTCACCGCCCGGCGGCCAGGCTCGAGTCTGCCGGACCAGCGCCGACCAACCCGATAGTGGTGATTAGGGGTTCAGCCGCGCAGCATCCCGCGCAGCACGTACTGCATGATCCCGCCGTTGCGGTAGTAGTCGGCCTCGCCGGGGGTGTCGATGCGCAACCGCGCGTCGAACTCGACGGTCTCGCCCGATTCCTTCGTCGCGCTGACGTGGACGGTGCGCGGGCTGCTGCCGTCGTTCAGGGCAGTGACCCCGGAGATGTCGTAGGTCTCGGTGCCGTCAAGGCCCAGCGACGCCGCCGTCTCGCCCTCGGGGAACTGCAGCGGCAGCACGCCCATCCCGATCAGGTTGGACCGGTGGATCCGCTCGAAC
>DATMCA010001326.1:0-4598 GCA_035559015.1 Umezawaea sp.
TGACGACGGCGGACGTGCCCGCCACCGTGGAGTTCAACACGCCCCCGACGAAGACGTCGTACCCGGCGACGCCCCGGTTGTCGGTCGACGCGGTCCACGCCAGCGACACGCTCGCCGAGTCGGCGGCCGTGCTGCGCAGACCACCGGGCGTGGTCGGCGCCTGGGTGTCGTCGCTCGGGTTGTTCGTGGTGACGGCCAGCGCGCTGCTCGCCGGACCGCGGTTCCCCCTGCTGTCCTTGGCCCGCACCGTGAACGCGTACGCGGTGTTCGGGCTGAGGCCGGTCACGGTGGCGCTCGTGCCGGTGACCGTGGTGAACAGCGACGTGCCCTGGTAGACCTCGTACCCGGCCAGCGGCAGGGACCCCGGTGTCGCCGCGTCCCAGGCCAGCGAAACGGTCCGGGTGGTCTTCACCGGCGCCCGCAGGTTCGCGGGCGCGGTGGGCGGGGCGTCCGCGCCGCCGTCGCAGCGGACGTCGTTGATCCGGCAGCTCGTCGGCTCGACCGCGGAGCTGAGGGTGAACGTCGGGCTGTACGGCTCGGTCGAGCCGCGGGCCGCGACGCTCGTGTTGTAGTACACCGGGACCAGCGTGACGAGACGGCCGTTCTGGGTGATCGTCGAGTGCTGGGCGCCGGAGGCCGTGACGCCCGCGGGCAGCTCGAAGACGATCGACCACGAGGCCAGGACGGCGTCGGTGTTGTTGTTCACCACGTACTTGCCCGTGGTGCCGCTCAGCGAGAACGACGCCGTGGTCGGCGCGGCGGGCGGCGGCGGTTCACCGGTGCCGTCGCAGTTCGCGCCGTTGATCGTGCACGCCGTCGGGTCGACGGCCGCGCTGAGGGTGAACACCGGGCTGTAGGGCTCGGTGTTCTTCCCCGCGCCGACGGTGTTGATGTAGTAGGCGGGGGTCAGCGTGACCCTGGTGCCGGTCTGCGTCGTCGTGGCGTTCTGGGCGCCGCTGACGGTGACCCCGGACGGCAGGTCGAACTTGATCGACCACCCGGTGATGGCGGTGGTGGCGGAGTTGGAGACGACGACCTTCGCCTGGGTTCCGGTTCGGGTGAACGCTGCGGTGAGGCCTGCCGCTGCTTGGGCGGGCGGGGCGAGAACGGTGACGGAGGTGGCTAACGCCACCAGCGCGATGACGAGACGACGCATGGGGTGTGCTCCTCGACCTTCGAGAACCACGGCGGCCCGCCTATGAAAGTAGGTGACCCGGATCACCGGAACAATGGGTCTAGACCAAGTTAGCCCTGAGGGCGGAACTCCAGTGGCACACCTGGTCTTGCCTGGGCGAGCAGCGGGAGCACGTCGGCGGGCACGACCCCGATCACCGGGTAGCCGCCGGTGGTGGGGTGGTCGGCCAGGAACACCACCGGCTGGCCGTCCGCGGGCACCTGGACGCCCCCGGTCGGGATGCCCTCGCTGGGCAGCTCCGCGCCGAGGAACGCCTCCGCGCGCTCCAGCGCCGTCCCGGTGAGCCGCATGCCGACGCGGTTGCTCTTCTCCGACACCGCCCACCGCCCGACCCGCAGCTGCGCCGCCGGGTCGCCGAACCAGTCGTCGCGCGGCCCGAGCAGCACCGGCACCACGAGCGCGTCCGGCACCCGCGTCGGCACCAGCACGTCCACGCCGACCGCCGGGGCCGTCACCGCGCCGAGCGGCAGGTCGTCGTTGTCCCGCACCGGATCCGGCCCGATCCCGGACAGCAGGTCGGTGGACCGGCTGCCCAGTTCGGCCGCCACGTCGACGCCGCCGGACACCGCGAGGTAGCACCGCAGCCCGCGCTCCGGCGTGCCGACCTCCAGCACGTCGCCGCACGCGAGGTGCACCAGCACGTGCGAGCCGACCGCGCACCCGTTGCGCCGCACCGGAACCCGCGGCCCGGTCACCACGACCGTGCACGACGCCCCGGCCCGCACGACGAGCCCGCCGAGCAGGACCTCCAGCCCCGCCGCCGATTCCGGGTTGCCGACGAGCCGGTTCGCCAGCCGCAGCGCGGGCCCGTCGAGCGCCCCGGACGGCGGCACGCCCAGGTGCGCGTACCCCGGCCTGCCGAGGTCCTGGACCAGCGTCTGGGGTCCGGTGCGCAGCACGGTCAGCCGCCTCACCCGGCCACCTCGAACCGGACGCGGTCGCCGGGGGCGAGCAGCGCGGGCACCTCGCGGCGGGCGTCGAACAGCGTCGCGTCGGTGCGGCCGAGCAGCCGCCAGCCGCCGGGTGTGGCACGGGGGTAGGCGGCGGTGAACTCGCCCGCGATGGCGACCGACCCGGCGGGCACCTTCGTGCGCGGGCTGTCCAACCTGGGCTGCCGCAACGCTTCCGGCAGCCCGACGAGGTAGCCGAAGCCGGGGGCGAACCCGCAGAACGCGACCTCGTACTCCGTGCCCGAGTGCAGGGCCACGACGTCGGCCTCGCTCATCCCGGCCGTTCGCGCGACCAGTTCCAGGTCCGGCCCATCGTAGTGCACCGGGATCCGCACCTCCCGCGACCTGACCTCGGCCGGACGGCTCAGGTCGACCTGGTCCAGCACCCGCCGCACCGGGGAGAGCCCCGTGCCCGGCCGGACCGAGATGAGCACCGTTCGCGCGGCTGGCACGAGTTCCACCAGGTCCGGCAGGTCGGCCGCCCGCACCGCGGCGCGCACGGCCGACACCTCGCCGAGCGAGTCGACCTCGACCAGCACAGCGTCCGTACCGCATCTCCGCAGCCGCATGACTCCATCGTACGGCCTAGATGAGGATTGTTGAACAATCTCGCAGCGCGGCGCACTGGGCGGCCGTGAGCCGATCGGGCTTCACGGCCACTTCGAACGCGCCGGACCCGTCGTCCCGCACCGCGACCGGGTCGGTGACGTCCGGCCTGCTCGCCGCGAGCCGGAGGGCTTCGACGACCCGGTCGACCGGCCACCCCAGGGCCGTGGCCAGCAGGTCCGCCGGGCACGGCCGGGCGGCGTGGACCAGGGCGGCGGCGACCGTCAGCGCGTCGTCGGCACCCTCGGGTCCACCGGCCATGTCCTCGCCGAGGCGCGCGAAGAACTGCCGCATGTGGTCGAGCCGGGCGCCGGTGGGCGTGCCGTCGTCGAAGAGTTCCACCCCTCGCCGAGCCGTCTCGGCGAGGGTCGTGTTCGTCCGGGCGCTCGTCAGCCACGTCCGCAACCACAGGTCCTCGTCGATGAGGTACCGCTCGCGGCGCTGGTCCCGTTCCCGCCGCACCAGGTCCAGGCCTTCGAGGTAGCCGACGGCCTGCGACACCGACGCCGGGCTCACCCGCAGCCCGCCGACGAGTTCGGCGGCCGTCAGCACCCCCGCGTCGGTCGTCACCAGCGCGGCGAACACCCGTGCCGCCATCCTCGGCAGGCCGGTGTCGACCAGCATCGCCGCGAACTCGTCCGCGAAGGCCCGTGCCGCCTCGGGTGTCGCGGTGGTCGGGACCGCCGTTGACGGCCTGCGGCGGGCCCGCCGCCCGGTCGCCCGCTGCGCCCGATCCGCCCGGTAGTCCGCGCCGCCGCCGTTGCGGGTCACCTCGCGGCTCACGGTCGACGTCGGCCTGCCGAGCCTCCTGGCGATCTCGGCGTAGCCGAGCCCGTCGGCCAGACCTGCCGCTATCCGCCTGCGCTCCTGGCTCGTCAACCTTCCACCGGGCATGTCGGCAGTGTGCATTAGCCACCAGCTGATTGCAACGAAAGTATTGCGTTCACCGGCACGTCATTGCACTAAATCGCAGCTCAGTGGCGTCAATCTGGGTTGACAGCCACCTTTGATGGTCATAGCGTTCGGCAAATGGTGAATGTGAGAGACGAGCTGGTGCTCGACGTCGAGGACCTGCGCATGCGCTACGGCACGACCGACGTCCTGCACGACGTGACGTTCCAGGCCCGTCGCGGCGAGGTGCTGGCCCTGCTGGGGCCGAACGGGGCGGGGAAGACCACCGCGATCGAGGTCCTGGAGGGCTTTCGAGTCCGGTCGGCGGGCCGGGTCGAGGTCCTGGGCGAGGACCCGGCGCGGGCCGACGAGTCGTGGCGGGCGCGGGTCGGCGTCGTGCTCCAGTCGTGGCGCGACCACGGCAAGTGGCGGGTGCGGGAACTGCTGGCGCACCTCGGGTCCTGCTACACCGGGTACACCGAGCCGTGGGACGCCGACGAGCTCGTCGCCGCGGTCGGGCTGACCGAGCAGGCGAACCAGAAGATCCGGACGCTCTCCGGCGGGCAGCGGCGCAGGTTGGACGTGGCGATCGGCATCGTCGGGCGCCCGGAGCTGCTGTTCCTCGACGAGCCGACGGTGGGGTTCGACCCGGAGGCCAGGCGCGAGTTCCACGGGCTGGTGCGGGCGCTGGGTGACACGACCGTCCTGCTCACCACCCACGACCTGCACGAGGCCGAGGCGCTGGCCGACCGGATCGTCGTGCTGGACGGCGGCAGGATCATCGCCGACGGCACGGTCGACGAGCTGGCGAAGCTGATCACCGGCGAGGACGAGGTGCGCTGGACCCACGACGGGCGGCGCTCCACCCGATCGACCACCGACTCCACCCGCTTCGCCTTCGACCTGTTCCGCGCGCACGGCGACGAGATCACCGAGCTGGAGGTCCGCCGCGCGTC
>DATMCA010001327.1:0-3312 GCA_035559015.1 Umezawaea sp.
GTCGCGGCCGACCACCCGGCGCACGACTACTTCGAACAGCACTACCGGATGGCCCGCCGGTTCGCGGCCGCGTCGTTCCGGGTGCTCGCCGAACGGGGCGAGTTGCGCGAGGGCGTCGACCCGGACGTCGCGGCGCTCAACTTCGTCGCCCTGATGGACGGCCTCCAGGTCCAGTGGCTCTCGAACGGCAGCCGTGTGGACCCGGTGAACTCACTCCGGGCCTACCTGCGCGGGCTGCTCACGGTGCCGTTCGACTGACCCGTAAACGCGACCAGGGGCGTTCCCCGGTGATCGGGGAACGCCCCTGGTGGCGTGTGGTGCGGGTTTAGAAGTAGTGGGCCCTGCCACCGATCGGACGGCCGACGGCCCCGAGGATGGCGAGGATGGCGCCGATCACCAGCAGGATGGTGCCGACGGTCGTCAGGATCGAAATCCCGGCCAACCAGCCGACGACCAGCAGGATCAAACCAAGAACGATCATCACAACCTCCATGTGTCTTGTGAGGTGGATACCCATCGCGATACGGCCCAAACACGATCGGGTGACATCACAGTGGGTTTTGCCATAAGGCGCTGGTCATGCCCGCCGCACTAGGATCCGGACGGTGAGCACAACTGGGCGCTACTCCGTCTACCTGCTGCGCCATGGCCAGACCGCGTGGTCCGAATCCGGGCAGCACACCGGTCGCACCGACATCCCGCTGACCGCCAAGGGCGAGCAGCAAGCCCGTCGGGCGGGAGCGGTGCTCGCGCGGTTGCGGGGCACTTCGGTGCCGCCCGCGCTGGTGCTGACGAGTCCGCGGCAGCGCGCGCTGCGCACCGCCGAACTGGCCGGTCTGTCGGTCGACGACATCACCGAGGACCTCGCCGAGTGGGACTACGGCGACTACGAGGGCAAGACGACGCCGGAGATCCGGGAGACCGACGAGGGCTGGACCGTCTGGACGCACGAGATCCCGAACGGGGAGTCGGCGGACGAGGTGGGCAAGCGCGCGGCGTCGGTCGTGGCACGGGTGCGGACGGCGCTGCTCGGCGGTGACGTGGTGCTGGTCGGCCACGGCCACTTCAGCCGCGTGCTGATCGCGACCTGGCTCGGCGTGGGGCCGCGGGACGGGGTCCACTTCGGACTCGACCCGGCGGGCACGTCGGTGCTCGGCGACGAGCGCGGCGACGCGCAGGTGCGCCACCTCAACGTGCCGCCGTGGGACTGGGACTAGTGGCGATCCGCAGGGCCCGCCCGGAGGACGTGCCCGCGATGGTCGGGCTCGCCGAGGAGCTGGCCGAGTACGAACGGGCACGGGCCGACTGCCACCTCACGGTCGAGCAGCTGCACGACGCGCTGTTCCGCCCGGCGCCCGCGCTCTTCGGCCACGTGGCCGAAGTGGACGGTGCCGTGGTCGGGATGGCGTTGTGGTTCCTCAACTTCTCGACGTGGCGGGGCACGCACGGCATCTACCTCGAAGACCTGTACGTGCGGCCGTCGCAGCGCGGTTCGGGGCTGGGCAAGGCACTGCTGACCGAGTTGGCGCGGGAGTGCGTGGCGAACGGCTACGCGCGGCTGGAGTGGTCCGTGCTCGACTGGAACGCGCCCGCGATCGGCTTCTACAAGTCGCTCGGCGCGGCGCCGATGGACGAGTGGACGGTGTTCCGCCTGACCGACCAGGCGCTCACCGACCTGGGATCATCCCACTGAAGCAGGCCGAAAGTCTCGGAACGGCTACGAAAGTACCAATCCGCACCGGACCGCTCGCGCGTTCTGGAAGCGTCCCGCGCCGTGCCCGGCAGCGGGACCCCGAACGCGGCGACAGGCGCCCGCGAACTCGCTGCACGGGTTTCGGAGGGAAGTTCTCGTGAACTACGAAACCACCGCTACCGTGGACAGTTCCGCGTTCGTGGTGCCTGGGATCATCGGCGGTCTGCTCGGTCTGCTGACCATCGTCGCGATGTGGAAGGTCTTCACCAAGGCGGGCAAGCCCGGCTGGGCCGCGATCATCCCGATCTACAACGCTTACGTGCTCCTGAAGATCGCCGGCCGTCCCGGCTGGTGGCTCATCCTGTTCATCATCCCGCTGGTGAACATCGTCGTCGCCTTCATCCTGTTCGTCGACGTGGCGAAGTCCTTCGGCAAGGGTGCCGCGTTCGGCATCTTCCTGCTCGGGTTCTTCAGCATCATCGGGTACGCGATCCTCGGGTTCGGCAACGCGTCCTACCAGGGTCCGGCCGCCGCGCGCGCCTGACGTGCCAACGGTTTCCCCGCACGTGGGGGCAACACGTGCGGGGAAACCCGGTCAGGACCGGGCGAACGGTCACATCCTCCCGATCAGTCTCTCGTCCGCCGGGTGCATCGCGGTCAGCTTCCGCACGACGGCGATCAGCAGCACGCAGGCGAACGTGGAGAACACCGCGCCGACCCAACGGGCGCCGACGGCGGTGGCGGCCAAGCCGGCGAGCCACGCGAGCCACCACGCGAGGACCTGCCGGGTCACCTCGGCGCGACGGGACTCCGGCGCACCGGCGGCGGCGATGTCCGCGACGGCCTGGTAGGGCGCCCACAGGTTGAGGCCGGGCACGAACCACCCGCCGACCACCCAGCGCGGGCTCCAGCGGTGGACGCGGCCGGGCACCTCGGCGTTGCGGCGGACCCGGTAGAGCCACACGAGCAGCACCGGCACGGTGCACGCGAACAGCAGCGCCACGAAGTAGCGCAGGAACGGGACGGCGGCGGAAAGCGGTTGCAGGACCGCCTGGACCGCGAGCAGCGCGGACAGCAGAGCCGCCTGGGTCGAGACGGCGTGGGTCCGGAGGGTGACCGTCGAGTCCACGCCACCCCCTCCGACCGCGCTGACCAGCCTTGATTCTAGATCCACTCGACGTTCGGGCCAATCCACCGATCAGTTCGAGTCAGGGCTGCTTGACGCCGACGCCGCCGTAGGACAGGCAGGAGGCGGGGCTCTTGTCCTCGCCGTCCTCGTGCCACCGGCCCGCCGGGACGACGCCCGGTTCGAGCAGGTCGAAACCCCGGAACAGCTCGCCCACCTCGGCCGCGCGGCGGGGCGTGAGGGTGACGCCGGAGACCATCGCGAGGTCGGCGACCTTGCCCATCAGGTCGGGTTCGAGGTCGGCGGTCAGGTGCGAGATGACGAGGTGGCTGCCGGGCGCCATCGCCTCGCGGTACTTCGCCACCAGGTCGGCGGGCCGGTCGTGGTCGGACAGGTACGGGAGGATGCCGACCATGACGACCGCGACGGGCTCGTCGAGGTCCAGCAGCCGAGCGGTCTCGGGGGCGTTCAGGACGGCGTCCGGGTCACGGAT
>DATMCA010001328.1:0-5657 GCA_035559015.1 Umezawaea sp.
GGTCCGGGCGCTGGAGAGCCAGGTCATCAACACGGCGAGCTACGTGGGCGTGAGCGGGGTGGAGTTCTGCAGGGCGTCGAACCAGGGGCACCGCCGCATCTTCGAGCGCATCGCCGACCACGACGAGGCGGGTGCCTCCGAGGCCATGTTCACCCACATCACCGAGGCGTGGCTGGTGCGCCGCGCCGCCGCCGGGGACCCCGGCCGGCTGAAGCGCTGAGCCGTAGAGCTGGGAGGAAGGAGGTGCGCGACAAGGGTAGACAATTCTTCGCGTTCATCTGAAACGTTCGACCCGAAAGGCTTCAGTGGTTATCGGGCAGCGTTTCACATCGACTTCATCGTGTTGACCTCGAATTTCTCAACGGGTGTCCTGCCGGGTGCCTATGTCCGTTGATTCGGTTGATCGCCGTCGAGACGGAGGCTTGTGTGGTACGACAAAGGGTGACGCTGGCCGATGTGGCCAAGGCGAGTGGTGTTTCCCCCACGACCGCGTCCTTGGTGTTGACCGGCCGGGGTCGGGATTTGCGCATTTCCCGCGACGCGGAGAGCAGGGTGCGGACGGCCGCGCGTGAACTGGGTTATCGGCGGTACGCGGTGTCCGACGGGCTGCTCAAGGGGCGTACGCGGACGGTCGGCCTGATCATCGACTCCGTGGTGTCGTCGCCGCTCGCGGGCGACATGGTGCGCGGGGCCGCGGAGGCGGCGGGTGGGCGCGGCTTCGTGCTCTTCACCGGCGAGAGCGGCGGTGATCCCGAGGTCGAGCGGTCCCTGGTCGAGGCGATGCGCGACCGCCGGGTCGACGGCATCGTGTTCGCCACCGCGTCCACCAGGAGGATCGTGGTGCCCAAGAGGCTCGACGACGGTCCTGCCGTGCTCCTCAACGCCCTGCCCCGCGACTGGTCGTCGCTGCCCTCGGTCCTGCCCGACGAGGTGCAGGCCGGCCGTTCCGCCGCCGGGGTGCTCGTCGAGGCGGGGCACCGCGAGGGCATCCACCTGGTCGGCGTGGGCCCCGCGCTCGACCAGGCGTCCCCGGCCGGTATCGCCGCCGTGGAACGCCTGATCGGCATCCGCGAGGTGTTCGGCGAGGCGGGCGTGACGGTGGCGGGTGGCCGGCCCTGCGCGGAATGGAGCCCGGAGAACGGCTACGACGTCACCCGCGAGCTGCTGCGCCGCACCAGGCCCTCGGCCCTGCTGTGCTTCGACGACCGCCTGGCCTTCGGCGCCTACCAGGCGCTCGCCGACGCCGGGCTGTCCGTGCCGGAGGACGTGTCGGTGATGTCCTTCGACGACCACTCCGTCGCCTCGTGGTTGCGCCCGCGGCTGACGACCGTCGTGCTGCCGCACCGCGAACTCGGCGCGAAGGCGGTGGAGATGCTGTTCGCCGATCCGGGCCGGGGTGGAGGGCTGCCGAGCGCCGCGATCGTCCACCGCGTGCCCATGTCCGTCCGCCACGGCGGCTCGGTCAAGTCCCTCGTCGCGTCGCTGAGCCAACAGGGGGCCACTCGTTGAGCACGGTCATCCGCGAGAGCGCGAAGTCGGTCGGGGGTTGTGTTGCCAAAGCCGTGACAGCAGCACTTGTCGCTCCATGACTTCGCAGGTCAGAGCTAAAGTTAACGCTCACATTTAGCTTTGACCGTCCCTCGTCGCCGTGGATACATTGCTAGGCAGAGATCACCGTTGGACCCCTGCTCCGACCACACCTCCGATCCGGCCGAGCCTGCTCCGGTCGGGGTGCCGTCGCGCGCCCGTGGCTCCACCTCAGCATCGGAAGGGCCTCGCATGAGGACACTGCTCTTGGGCGTCGTGGCCGCCGTGGCGCTGGCCGCGGTGCCCGCGTCGGCGGAAGCACAAGACGTTGGCGCGCAAGCGGATCCGGTTCGGATCATGCCGCTCGGCGACTCCATCACGCAGGGCGGGTCGATCGGCGGCTACCGCCTTGACCTCGGCGCGAAGCTCCGGTCGAGCGGCCGCACCATCGACTTCGTCGGCTCGCTCGCCGACGGACCGGGTTCCATGCCCGACCGCGACCACGAGGGCCACCCCGGCTGGACCATCGCGCAGGTGGACGCCAACGTGGTGTCGTGGTTGCGGACCTACACGCCGCGGACGGTCCTGCTGCACATCGGCACGAACGACATGTACGGCAGCGATCCGGCGGGAGCGCCGAACCGGCTGTCCGCGCTGATCGACAAGATCACCACCCAGGCGCCCGGAGCGGACGTGTTCGTCGCGACGATCATCCCGATCCGCTTCGCCGACCAGACCGTCCGCACCTTCAACGCGGCCATCACCCCGATCGTGCGGGCCAAGGCCGCCGCGGGCAGGAAGGTGCACCTGGTCGACATGTACCCGTCGGTCCCGATCTCCGACCTGCCCGACGGCATCCACCCCAACGCCTCCGGCTACGGCAAGATGGCCACCACCTGGTACAACGCCCTGCTGTCGGTGCCCGGCAGCATCGGTGGCGGCACGCAGGAACCGCCGGCAGGCGGCGTGTGCACGGCGACGCCGCGCGTCACGGGCAACTGGAGTGGCGGGTTCCAGGGCGAGGTCACCGTCGCCAACACCTCGTCGTCGGGGCTGAGCGGCTGGACCGTGGCGCTCTCCCTGCCCAACGGCCACACCCTCTCCCAGATCTGGGGCGGCACCGCGTCCGGCGCGGGAACGGTGACCGTGAAGAACGTCGACTACAACGGCTCGCTCGCGGCGGGCGCCTCCACCACGTTCGGCTTCATCGCCTCCGGCGCCGGATCGGCCGCCGTGGGCTCCGCGACCTGCGCGAGTCCCTGACCCGAATCCCCACCTGCTGATCGCGGGGTGAACACCGCGGGCGCCCAAGCGTCCGCGGTGTCCCCGCCGTGCCCGGAAAGAGGCCGCCCATGCCGCGAAGAAACCCGCTCACCCTCGTGATCGCCGCGGTGCTGGCGGTCCTCGGCACCGCCGTTCTCCCCTCGGCGGCGGCGCCCGGCAGCCCCGCGCTCACCCCGCCGCTGGGGTGGAACAGCTGGAACAGCTTCGGTTGCGGCGTCACCGAAGCGCAGGTCCGCCAGGCCGCGGACGCGATGGTGTCCTCGGGCATGCGGGACGCCGGTTACCAGTACGTGGTCGTGGACGACTGCTGGTTCAACCCGAACCGCGACTCGGCGGGCAACCTGCAAGCCCACCCGACGAAGTTCGCCGGCGGCATGAAAGCGCTGGGCGACTACATCCACGCGCGCGGCCTGAAGTTCGGCATCTACCAGGTGCCCAACGAGCGCACGTGCGCCCAGACCTCCGGCGCGCACCCCGGCTCGACCGGCAGCAAGGGCCACGAGGCCCAGGACGCCCGCTCGTTCGCGTCCTGGGGCGTCGACTACCTGAAGTACGACTGGTGCTCCGGCGCGGGCACGCGCGACGAGCAGGTCGCCCGCTTCGCCGTCATGCGCGACGCCCTGCGCGCGACCGGCCGCCCGATCGTGTACAGCGTCAACCCCAACAGCTTCCACGCCATCACCGGCGACAAGTACGACTGGGGCCCGGTCGCCGACCTCTGGCGCACCACCGAGGACCTGCTCGACATCTGGCAGAACGGCAACACCAACAGCTACCCGATGGGCGTGGGCAACGTCCTGGACGTGACCGCGCCGCTGGCCGCGCAGTCGGGGCCGGGGCACTGGAACGACCCGGACATGCTCGTCGTCGGACGCCCCGGCCTCACCCTCACCGAGTCGCGGTCGCACTTCGCGCTGTGGGCGCTGCTGGCCGCGCCCCTCATGGCGGGCAACGACATCCGCACCATGTCCTCCGACATCAGCGCGGTCCTGCGCAACCCCCGCCTGCTGGCGGTCGACCAGGACCCGCTCGGCGCGGGTGGCCGACGCGTGCGCGACGACGGGAACACCGAGGTGTTCGCCAAGGCCCTGTCCGACGGCTCGGTCGCCGTGGGCCTGTTCAACCGGGGCAGCTCTACGGCGACGGTTTCCACCACCGTCGCTCAGATCGGGCTGGGCGGCACCGCGTTCACCCTGCTCGACCTGTGGACGGGCGGCACGTCGAGCACGTCCGGCGCCATCTCGGCGAGCGTGCCCGCGCACGGCGTCGCCGCGTTCCGGGTGTCGGGCGGCAGCCCGCTGGCGAGCTCGACCTCACGCCTGCGCGGCGTCGGCTCGAACCGGTGCCTCGACGTCGACAACGCCTCCACGGCGGCAGGTGCCGCCACGCTGATCTGGGACTGCCACACCGCCGCGAACCAGCTGTGGACCACGTGGGCGGGTGGCGAGGTCCGCGTGTTCGGCGACAAGTGCCTGGACGCCTACGACCAGGGCACCACCAACGGCACGCGGGTCGTCACGTGGCCCTGCAACGGCCAGGACAACCAGAAGTGGACCCCCGGCTCCGACGGTTCGCTGCGCAACACCCGCGCGGGCCTGTGCCTGGACGTCGAGCAGGCGGCCACCGCGAACGGTTCCCGGCTGGTCCTGTGGACGTGCAACGGCCAGAACAACCAGAAGTGGGTCCACGCCTAGCGATCGTCGGAAGGACGACTGATGTCCCGTCAACGCCAGTGGAAGCTGAGCCTCGCCGCCATCGCGGTCCTGGGCCTGGTGGGCGGCGGTACCGCCGCGAGCCCGCCCGCGCAGGCCGCGCCCGGCTGCCCGGTGTCCCACCCGAAGTCCTCGGAACGGCAGGGCGGCCTCAACCCCGACCCGACGTCGTCGCGGCTCAACGGCACGAAGTGCACCGGAGGCACGATCCCCACGACCACCACCGCGAGCCCGCGGGCGTCGACGTTCACGAATCCCGTGCTGTGGCAGGACTTCGCCGACATCGACGTCATCCGGGTCGACGACGTCTACTACTACTCCGCCTCCACCATGCACTACTCGCCCGGCGCACCTGTCCTGCGCTCCTACGACCTGGTGAACTGGGAGTTCGCGGGCCACTCCGTGCCGAAGCTCGACTTCGGCGCCAAGTACGACCTGAGCGGTGGACGCGCCTACGTCAACGGGATCTGGGCGTCCTTCCTCAACTACCGCAGGAGCAACAGGACGTTCTACTGGGGCGGCTGCGTCGACTTCGCCAAGACGCACATCTACACCGCCACCGCCGTGGACGGGCAGTGGTCCAGGTTGTCCACGATCGACAAGTGCTACTACGACGCGGGAATGCTGGTCGACGACAACGACACCATGTACGTCGCCTACGGCAACACGACCATCAGCGTTGCCCAGCTGTCGGCGGACGGGAAGTCCGAGGTCCGGTCGCAGCAGGTGTTCCAGACCCCGTCGAACATCGGCACCCTGGAGGGCGCGCGGTTCTACAAGCGGAACGGCAGCTACTACATCTGGTTGACCAAACCGGCCAACGGGCAGTACGTCCTCAAGGCCTCCAGCCCGTTCGGCCCGTACACCGTCCAGCAGGTGCTGCTGAACATGCCCACGCCGATCTCCGGCGGTGGTGTCCCGCACCAGGGCGGCCTGGTGCAGACGCAGAACGGCGACTGGTACTACCTGGCCTTCGTCGACGCCTACCCCGGCGGACGCGTGCCGGTGCTCGCGCCGATCACGTGGACCTCGGACGGCTGGCCCCGCATCACCACCGTCAACGGCGGCTGGGGCGCGAACTACCCGGCGCCCAACCTGCCCGCCCCACCCCGGCAGGTGAAACCGATGACCGGC
>DATMCA010001329.1:0-2147 GCA_035559015.1 Umezawaea sp.
GTGCCGGTACAACGTACCGATACCCACATCCGCGCCCCGCGCGATCGCGCTCAGCGACACTGCGCTGTCCCCGGCGAACGCCTCGCGCGCCACTTCCACCAGCCGTTCCCTGGTGCGTTCACCCTGGGCTCGCAACTGTTCCACCCGCTTGCTGC
The DNA here is from genome assembly GCA_035559015.1 of Umezawaea sp. GTDB lineage: Bacteria > Actinomycetota > Actinomycetes > Mycobacteriales > Pseudonocardiaceae > Umezawaea. Next base: position 156 of record DATMCA010001329.1, read on the forward strand.
TCACTGCCTCAATCATCCTTTCGCCGACCCGTATTTTGCGTGACGGAGTGCCCTCCGTTAAAGTCATCGGTGTGCCGGAGGGCCCTCCGGCACACCGACAATCATACGACGGACGCTAGAGGTGCCATCATGAGTTCACAGGACTCCCGCGTCGCCATCGTCACCGGCGGCTCCCGCGGCATCGGCGCCCGCATCGCCGAACGTCTCGCTGGCGAGGGCTACGCCGTGGTGGTGGCATACCAACACGGCAAGGACGCGGCCGAGGCGGTCGTCGACACGATCGGCGCCAGGGCGAAAGCGCTGGCTGTACGGGCGGATGTGGCCGACGAGGTCGCCATCGCCGACCTGTTCGACATCGCCGAGCGAGAGTTCGGCGGAGTCGACGTGATCGTGCACGCGGCGGCAACGCTGACCACCAAGTCCTTGGTCGACCTCGACGTCGACGAGATCGACGACATGCTCCGCACCAATCTGCGGGGCACGCTCGTCGTCAACCGGCAGGCGGCCAAGAGCCTTCGCGCGGGCGGGGCGATTGTGAACATCTCCTCGGCGATCGCGAAGAACTTCGCGCCGGGGTACACCGCCTACGGTGCCACCAAGGCAGGTCTGGAGGCTGTCACCAAGATCCTCTCCCGGGAGCTTGCCGGCCGTGACATCACGGTCAACGCCGTCGCCCCCGGCCCGACCGAAACCGAGATGTTGCGCACCGACCTCGCCAACACCGGTGACGCGGTCGCCGCACGCGAGGCCGTCATCGGCATCACCCCGCTCGGCCGCATCGGAACACCGGATGACATCGCGGAGGTCGTGCTCGCGCTGGCGGGCCCGGTCCGCTGGGTCAACGGACAGACGATCCACGCCAGCGGTGGCATCGTGGTGTGACGCGCTCGGCACCACCGGCGGATCGCCGAATGGCCGGCCGGTTTCCGGTAGTGGGCATCAGCGCGACGTCCGATCATCGGGTTCCCAAGCCGTGACAGTTGGCAGCGTCAGTCTTTCGGGACTGGCAAGGATCGCAGCACGCCGCACCCACGACTACGTCCGACACGGCACCACGAGCCTGTTCGCCGCACTCGACGTCGCCACCGGCAGGTCACCGGCCGCCGTCGACGCCAACACATCACCGGAGTTGGACCTGCATCTGGGGCAGGATTTGCTGAACATCAACGACCGGGCCGGCCCGTGCCTCGGTTACGGGCAGGTGTGTTGCTCGAACCGGACCCGTGCGGCTTGGTACTGCTTCTGAACGAAGCTCTTGCGGAAGTGGCTGCCCCAGAAGTACTCCTCCTGGTGTCCGCATCGCGTGCAGACCAGTTCCGGCATGGCCTCGGGGTGTGGCTCGGCAAGCGTGATTTGGTGCTTGGGCATGCTCCCAGGCCAGCCGTTGCCATGGCCGGTGACGCCGTCCTCTGCGTCGGCGCCTGCTCCGGTGGGCCACCAGATGACGAAACCGAGGACCATCGCCACAATCCCCAAGACGATGAAGCCGTTGCTGTCGCTGCCGAGGCCGGTGATGACGCCAACGGCTCCGGCAAGAAAGATGACCGAGCAAGCCCAGACGGCAGCCCGCCAAACGGCTTGCCGTTGCCTGGTGGCCGCGACACTGTGCACCTTGAACGTCAAGGTCTCGCGGCACACTGCGCACTGCACCGAACGCCGCTCCGCGGGCAGCCCGTCATCTGGCCGCACCACTTCCCAGGGTCTGCCTTTGTACTGCCACGACACGGTCGAGGGTCCGCTCGGGCGCCCCAAGAAGTTCATCCGATGGGACACCACTGCCTGCTGCCTCTGCGCGACCATAAGCGGCATTGGGACCCCCTCCATCGGCACGGCGACGACCTGGCGTTGAGCCGATCGTTCTCCGCGGCTGAACGCACGGTCAAGCGGACCTTTCCGGTTGACATCGAGCCCCGGCTTCCGCGGTTGGTAGTCACACGTGCTCGCGGATTTGCTGTCTGAGCTGGGAAACGTGTGCGGGGGCGTGGAGGGCGT
>DATMCA010001330.1:0-2077 GCA_035559015.1 Umezawaea sp.
CCGCTCGACGCGTTGACCGTCCGGCTGGCCGCCGCGTACGAGGAGCCGTGGCTGCTCAGGTTCCACCTCGACGACGTCGGCTCCGCGGCGGGCCGGGCGGCGCGGCTCGCCGACCCGAGCGCGAGGGTCGGCACGCGCGACCAAGTCCTCACGGTGGAGGACTTCCTGTCCGCGTACGTCGTGGAGTGGACGTTGCACCACCTCGACCTGCCGAACGTCGCCCCACCTCCGGAGGAGGGGCTCGCCCGGTCCCGCGAGGTGCTGGAGGAGATCGCCGGGGCGTCGTTCCCCGACTCGTTCTCCGACGCGGACGCGCTGCTGGTCGGCACCGGGCGGCGGACCCCGACCGACGCCGAGCGGGTCGAACTCGGCGAGTTGGCGGCGCGGCTCCCGTTCGTCCTGGGCTGACCGCTACCGGCCGTCGTACAGGTGCGCCAAGCGGGTGGCGGCCAGGCGGACCTCGTCGAACCGCACCCGGCAGCCCGAGCCGACCGGCGACTGCACCACCAACCCCACGCCGACCGGACGCGGTGCGCCGAGGGTGAACTGCCGCAGCAGCCGCCAGTTCCGGCCGTCGGCGGAGTGGTGCATCGCGCAGCCGCCGTCGAAACCGCTGAGGCGCAACCACATCCCGTCGGCGTCGGCGGCAGGGCCGATCGCGTCGTCGGAACGGCCGTCGCGGGTCACCACCGAGTAGAGGGTGGGGACGCCGTCGGTGGACAGCTCGAAGGTGATCTTCGCCCAGGTGCGCTCGTTGGCGTGGACCAGCAGGCCCCCGGCGTCCCAGGACGCGCCGAAGTCCACGTGCAGCCTCGCCACCAGTTGCCACTCGTCGCCGGGCGGCGGGGTGAGGGCCCTGGCGGCGTCCGCCCTCGGCGCCTCGCCGAACGGGCTGTGGAACACGTCGGTCCTCGCCTCCGCCTCCGCCACGACGGTCGAGCCCTCGACCGTCCAGGACGACGGCTCGACCAGCCAGGCGTAGGACGTGCCCGTGACCGCGAACTCGGCTTCCACGGGGTCTCCGATCGGTTGGGGGAGAAGGGGGTCAGCGCTTGCGGAGCGCGGCCAGCTGCTCCTCGAAGGGGATGACCGCGGGTTCCTCCACGACGGGCGCGGGCCGGTTCGCCATCAGCGCGGCCAGTTCACCCGCGGCCTGGTCGACCCGCTTGGCGAGACCGTCGGCGCCCCAGTCCTCCGGGGCGGCGAACACGGCGGTGGGCGCGATGGTGGCGCGCAGGTACGCGAACAGCGGGCGCAGCGCGAACTCCAGCGCGAGCGAGTGCCTCGCCGATCCGCCGGTCGCGCCGATCAGCACCGGCTTGCCCGCCAGCGCGGTGTTGTCGACCACGTCGAAGAAGGACTTGAACAGGCCGCTGTAGGACGCGGTGAAGATCGGCGTCACCGCGATCACGCCGTCGGCGCCCGTGACGGCGTCCAGCTCGGCCTGGAGCTCGGGGCTCGCGAAGCCGTTCGTGAGGTTGTGGGCGATGTCGGTGGCGACGTCGCGCAGTTCGACCAGGTGCACCTCGACGCCGGGCAGGTGCGGGCGGGTGGCCTCGGTCAGCCGGTCCGCCAGCAGCCGCGTCGAGGACGGGGTGCTCAGCCCGGCCGACACGACGGCCAGCTTCAGCGTGTTCATCGTTCTCTCCATTGTGGACTCAGAGCCAGTCGCGCTTCTTGAAGCTGAGGTACAGGAAACCTGACAGGGCCAGGATGGCCACTGTGGACACCCAGAAACCCCACGGCTTCTCGAAACCCGGATAGGGCAGGTTCTGCCCGTAGAAGCCGGTGATGGCGGTCGGGACCGCGATGATCGCCGCCCAGCTCGTCACCTTCTTCATGATCATGTTCATCACGTTGCCCTGCGCGGTCAGCTGGGTCTCGCGCAGCGTCGTCGTCATCTCCCGCAACGACTCCGTCCAGTCCGTCACCCGCAGGACGTGGTCCTGCACGTCCTGGAAGTACGGCCGCAGCTCGTCGGTGGCGATCGTCCGGTCGCGCAGCAGCGCGCTCAGCACGTCGGGCATCGGCAGCTCGACCCGCCGCAGCATCACCAGGTTCCGGCGCAGTCGCAACG
>DATMCA010001331.1:0-3574 GCA_035559015.1 Umezawaea sp.
GCCCAGGCTGATCCGTGGCGGCGGAGTCGATTCGTACGCCCGGAAAGTGCTGGTGAACGCGTGCGTGGACGAGTCGAGGCGCGCTTATCGCCGACGTGAGAAGACCGTCGGCACGATGCCCGAACCACGCGACGCCGGCGCGCGCCCGGACGACCGGGTGGACGTGCTGAGCGCGTTGGACAAGTTGCCTCCCGGGCAACGATCCGTGGTGGTTCTGCGGTACTGGGAGGACCAGTCCGTCGCGGAGACCGCCCGGCTGCTCGGGCGGACCGAGGGCACCGTCAAGAGCCAGGCCTCGAAAGGACTCGCCACACTGCGCACGCTGCTCGGTGTGGACCACGCCGCATTGGGGGAAGCACGATGAAGGACGACGACGTGAAGCGCGCGCTCGACGCGGTCTTCCACGACGAACCACCGCTGCGCCTCCACCGCGACGAGGTGCTGCAGCAGGGTCGTGCCCGCTTGCTCAGGCGCAGGTCGGCCGTAGTGGGCGGGGTCGCGGCGGTGTCCGCGGCGGTCGCGTTCAGCGCTTCGCTCCTGGCGGGCGCGACCGGTGCCTCCGAGGTGGGACCGGCGGGCAGCGGCTCCAGCGGCACGCTGACCGGCTGCTCCGTGGTGTCGGTGGTGCCCACCGTGACGACCGCTCCACCCAAGCCGTGCGAGCCGACGACGCCGGAGCACGCGCGGGAGCTGACCGCGGCGCTGGCCGACGGGGACGTCCTGCCTGCGGGGGTCACCGCTGTGGCCTCCGGCAAGCGCCTGCACCCGGACCCGCTCACGTTCGTGCCGGTGGAGGCCGAGTACAGCGCGAGCGCCGACCTCGTCGCGGCCGACGGGCAGAGGGGCGCGCTCAACCTGATCGTCGGCGGGAAGACCTCGAAATCGGCCCGCGCGGTCTGCGACGCCCCGGCCACGTGCGAGTTCCTGACCGTCGAAGGCGGGAACGTGCAGATCACCACGACGCCCATCGGGACGGCGGGTGAGGTCCTCACCATGGTCCACTTCCAGCGCGCGGACGGCACGCAGGTGTACGCGGGGACGTCGAACGTCTCGATGGAGGCGCAGCTCGTGGGCCGCAAGGCGTTGACCGCGCCGACCATCGACCGGCAGCCCCTCACGGTCGACCAGCTGGTAAAGATCGTGACCTTGCCGGGCCTGACGTTCTAGGCTTGCCGGGTGGCCGACGACCTGACCGTGACGCGGACGCTGGTGCTGCCGGCGGCCGAACTCCGCGAACGGTTCTCCAGGTCGTCGGGCCCCGGCGGCCAGGGCGTGAACACTGCGGACAGCCGGGTCGAGCTCAGCTTCGACCTGGCTTCCTCGCAGGCGGTCCCGGAGTGGCTCCGCACCCGCATGGCGGAACGCCTGGCGAGCCGCCTGGTGGACGGTGTGCTGACGGTCGCGGCCAGCGAGCACCGGGCTCAGCTCCAGAACCGCATGGCGGCCCGTGCGCGGCTGGCGAACCTGTTGCGGGACGCGGCGGCCGCACCACCTCCGGTGCGCCGCCCGACGAAGCCGAGCCGCGGCTCGAAGGAACGCCGGATCGCCCAGAAGAAGCGCCGCGGCGTCACCAAGCGCGGCCGCAGCGGCGGGTTCGACGACTAGCACTCGACGACTAGGACCCCAACCAGACGTACTGCCGCTCGGGCCGTCCGGTGCCGCCGTACCGCAACCGCACCTCGGCCCGCCCGGTGACCACGAAGTGCTCCAGGTACCGCCGCGCGCTGACCCGTGCCAACGCCGTCAGCTCGGCGCACTCGCTGGCCGACAGCCCGTCCAGCCGCGACCGCAGGGCCCGCTCCACCAGGTTGGCGGTCTGCGCGGTCAGCCCCTTGGGCAGCACCGGCGCGGAGCTGGGTCGTCCACCGAAGACCTGGTCCACGTCGGCCTGGCCGGCTGCCCCCAGCCGGTCCAGCTTCCGGTGCAGGGCGGCGAAGTGGGCGAGCTGGTCGCGCAGGGCCGCGAACTCGAACGGCTTGATCAGGTAGTGCAGCACCCCGCCGCGCATGGCGCCGCGCACGGTGTCCACGTCCGTCGCGGCGGTGATCACGATGACGTCGACGGCCTCGTCGCCGCGGGCCCGCAGTTCCCGCAGCACGTCCAGCCCGTCGACGTCGGGCAGGTAGACGTCCAGCAGCACGAGGTCCGGCCGCAGGGTGTGGACCAGGCGCAACGCGTCCGCGCCGGTGTGCGCCACGCCCACCACCTCGAACCCCGGCGTCCGGGACACGTAGCCGCTGTGCACCTTCGCCACCATGAAGTCGTCGTCCACGACCAGCACCCGGATCACAACGCCACCTCCCGCGGCAGCCGGGCCGTGAAGACGGCGCCGTCGGCGTTGTGCACCCGCACGCTCCCGCCGCGCCGCAGGCACGTCTGCCGGGTCAACGCCAGCCCCAGACCCCGCTGGCCCTGCTCGGCGGCCTTGGTCGTGAACCCGTTCTTGAACACCTCTTCGGCGATGTCCGGCGCCACCCCCGGCCCGGAGTCCCGCACCTCGACCACCACCGTTCGGCCGCTCTCGTCGTCCTCCTCCTCGGCGACGGCCACCGAGATCGACCCGCGGGCCCCGGCCAGCGCGTCCAGCGCGTTGTCGACCAGGTTGCCCAGCACCGTCACCAGGTCCGTGGACAGCACCTCGTCCACCTCTTCGAGGCGGCTGTCCGGGTCCATCTCCAACCCCACCCCGCGCTCGGCGGCCAAGCTCGACTTGGCGATCAGCAGGGCGGCCACGGCGGGGTCGGCGATCCGCGACCCGACCTCCACCTGCCACTGCCCCTGCGCGGAGCTGATCCGGTGCACGAACCCGCGGACCTCGTCGTACTCGCCGAGTTCGATCAGCCCGGAGATCGTGTGCAGCCGGTTGCTGAACTCGTGGGCCTGGGCCCGCAGCGTGTCCGTGGCGTGCCGGTTGGCGTCCAGCTCGTTCTGGAGCACCAGCAGTTCGGTCCGGTCCCGCAGCGTTACGACGGCCCCGACCTCCACCCCGTGCACGGCGATCGGCATCCGGTTCAGCGTCAGCACCGATCCGGCGCGCAGCACGACCTGGTCCGCCCCGGAGGCCCGGCCGGTCAGCACGTCCAGCAGCCGCGAGTCCAGGTCGAGTTCCGCGACCTCGCGGCCGACGCAGTCCGCGGGCAGGTCCAGCGACGAGCGGGCGTGGTCGTTGGCCAGCGTGATCCGGTGCTGCGGGTCGAGCCCGACCACACCCTCCTTGATCCCGTGCAGCAGCGCTTCCCGGTGCTCCACCAGCGACGTGATCTCCCGCGGCTCCAACCCGAGCGTCTGCTTCTTCACCCGCCGGGTCAGCAGCACCGACCCGACCACCCCGATGGCCAGCGCCACCCCGAGCAGCAGCAGCGCGTCGCCGGGCGAGTCCAGCACGCCCTCGAAGAACCCCGGCGACTCCTGGCCCGCCGCCACCAGCCCGATCACCGTCCCGCGGTCGCTCATCACCGGCACCTGGGCCACGATCGCGCCGCTGAGCGACCCGACCCACGACCGCCCGCTGAGGGCGGTGCTGTCGCCGATGTCCAGCGCCACGCCCAGCTGCGTCGGGTCGGGTGACGTCAGC
>DATMCA010001332.1:0-10971 GCA_035559015.1 Umezawaea sp.
CCGTTGGCGGGCACCGTGTCGGGGACCTCGGAGTACCGGTCCCACAGCCAGACGTCGAGGATCGTGCCCGTGCGCCAGGCGTGCTCGGCGGCCCACCGCAGCGCGGCCTGCCCCCAGAGCGATCCGTCGTTGCCCACCGCCACCGGGAGCGGGAACCGGCTCGTCGTCTCGAAACGGCTTGCTTGCCGCGGCACCTCGTACATGAGCCCTCCACCCTCGGTACGACCCTGGCCCTATACCGTCGCGCGGTCGGGGGTGTGCCGGGCAGTGCACACCGGCCCGCTGGGAGGGGACGAAAGTCCCTATCCTCAACCGGATTCGGGTTCGACGCCGCACGGCGCGAGGATCAGGTCCTCGACCGGCTTGCGCGGTGTCGGCGGCGCGGGCGCTCCGAAACCCAGGCGCAGCACGCTCTGCGGGAACAGCGAGCCGCCCAGCGCGCGCCGCAACTCCTCGCGGACCCGGCGGACCTCGACGACCTGGGACAGGAACGAGGCGGACAGGCCGAGCGCCGCCGCGGCCAGCAGCATCCGCTGGAGTGCCTGCCCCGCTTGGAGTTCCGCCTGCGGGCCGTCGTAGAACGAGCAGAGCACGACGACGAAGGTGTCCGGCGGCCGCTCCACGGGCTCGGGGGAGAAGTCGTGCAGCGCCCAGGGGTTCGACAGCGCCGATTCCACCTCGCTCGCGCTCACCTCGACCGCCGCGGGATCGGCGAGCTGCGCCCGGTGCGCCCGCAGCACCAGGTTCCGCAGTCGTTCCCGGTCCGCGTCGGCACCGACCACGTGCAGCCACGACCGCTCCAGCTCCGCGGCGCGGACCAGGTGCTGCCGGTGCTCGACGGGGACCTCGGTGTCGAGGAACGGGAGGCGGTTCGTCCGGCGGGTGCCCACCGCGTCGAGCAGCGAACGCGACTCGTCGGTGGCGGTGAACCGGCCGCCGCGCCGGACGACCGCGAGAGCCCCGATGGCTCCGCGGCCGGGGAGCAGCGTGACCAGTGGCCTGATCCCCAGCCCCTGCAACGCCAGCCGCGCGTTCAACAGCGCCGTTCCGCAGGACAGCCGCACCTCGCGCCACTCCGGGTCGGCCGCTTCCAGCAGCCCGCCCGGATCGCCGTGCAGTTCGATCCTGTCCGGGTGCAGCGCGAACCGCCAGGGCTGCGCGTTGTACCGGGAAGGCGCCAGGGAAGCGGTTTCGAGCACATCGCGGACGTCGTCCTCCGCCAGCCCCAGGGCCGGCACCACCGAGCTCATCGTTCCACCTCGTCGAACCAGGTCCTTCCACCCGACCGGTTCCACTGTCACCCGTCCCGCTCGGCGCGCACACAGCCGAAGGTCCCTTGGCGGCAGGGACGTGAAACCGTGCGCGGACCGTCATCGCTCTGGTTCGCCCTGTGATGCCGTGCCAAGCTGGACCGGCGGCACCACGGTCGACCACGTCCGGGGAGGAGGTGCCGAAGTGGTTCGCGAGCCTGACCTCAGTGGCGGGATCGAGGTCGGCCTCAAGGCCCTTCGGCTGGACGACCTGCTCGGCGAGGTGCGGGAGCGGCTGGCGGAGATCGCCGCGTCGCGCGACCGGACGCGGAGCCTGGTCGACGCCGTGGTCGCCGTGGGTTCGGGGCTGGAGCTTGATTCCACGCTCCAGCGGATCGTGCAGGCCGCGGTGGACCTCGTGGGGGCCAGGTACGGCGCCTTGGGCGTGCTCGGCGTCAGGGACGACCTGTCGGCGTTCGTGCACGAGGGCATCGACGCCGAGACCCGGTCGCACATGGGCCACCTGCCCGAGGGGAAGGGGCTGCTGGGCCTGCTCATCAAGGACCCGCGAGCGCTGCGGCTGCGCGACCTCAGCTCGCACGAGGCGTCCGTCGGCTTCCCGTCGAACCACCCGCCGATGCACGGCTTCCTCGGGGTGCCGATCCGGGTGCGCGACGAGATCTTCGGCAACCTCTACATGACGGAGAAGAAGGGGACGGCCGAGTTCACCGCCGACGACGAGGTCGTGCTCCAGGCGCTGGCCGCCGCGGCGGGCGTGGCGATCGAGAACGCGCGGCTGTTCGAACGGTCGCGGATGCGGGAACGGTGGCTGGAGGCCACCGCGGAGATCAACTCCGAGCTGCTGGGCGGCGCGTCGGCGCAGGACGCCCTCCAGCTCATCGCCCTGCGCACGGTGGAGCTGTCCGGCGCGCACTCCTCGTTGATCGTGCTGGACGGGGAGGGCAGGCTGTTCGTCACCACGGGCGCGGGTCCTCGGGTCGACGAGATCATCGGTTCGGACCTGTCCGGGCACACCTCCGCCGTCCAGGAGGTGCTGGGCGCGGGCGTGCCCAAGGTCATCGACAGCCTCGGGGGAGACCTCGGTGAGGGGTCCGCGGAGTTCGGGCCGGGCATCGCCGTGCCGATGCGCGCGGGAGCGGTCGTCACCGGCGTCCTGGTGGCCGTGCGGCGCAAGGGGGGACCGCCCTTCGTCGCCGACCAGGTGCCCGTGCTGGCGTCGTTCGCCGACCAGGCGGCCCTGGCGCTGCAACTGGCCGAGAAGCAGCGCTCGCTGCGGCTGCTGGACGTGCTGGAGGACCGCGACCGGATCGCGAGGGACCTGCACGACCACGTCATCCAACGGCTGTTCGTGACGGGCATGAGCCTCCAGGGGAGCCTGCGCAGGATCGCCGACCACGAGCTGCGCGACCGCGTGCTGACCGCGGTGGAGCAGCTCGACCAGACCGTCCGGGAGATCCGGACGTCGATCTTCGACCTCCAGAGCACCTGCGACGACGGGGTGAGCTTGCGCAGGCGCCTGCTGGACGTGATCGCCGAGCTGACCGAGCCGACGGAGTTGTCACCGGCCGTGCGGATGTCCGGCACGGTCGACACGTCCGTGTCCGACGAGCTCGCCGAGCACGTCGAGGCGGTCGTCCGCGAGACCGTGATCAACGTCGTCCGGCACGCGCGCGCCACGGCGGTCACCATCACCGTCGAGGCGGGGGACGAGCTGATCATCTCCGTCGTCGACGACGGCGTGGGCCTGCCGGACGACGTGGCGCGCAGCGGACTGCTGAACCTCGAACACCGGGCCCGGCGGTTCGGCGGATCGCTGTCGGTCACCCGCGACGCGGGCGGCGGCACCCGCGTGAGCTGGAGGGTTCCGCTGGACTGAGTCACTCCTCCGCGCGGTCGTGGTTCGGCCTGTGCAACTGGATGGCGAGGATCGCGGCCTGGGTCCGGCGCTGCATCCCCAGTTTGGCGAGCAGGTGCGACACGTAGTTCTTGATGGTCTTCTCGGCCAGGAACATCCGGTCGGCGATCTGCCGGTTGGTCAGCCCCTCGCCGATGAGGTCGAGCACCGTGCGCTCCTGCTCGGTCAACGTCCGCAGCGGGTCACCGGTGTCGCGTTCGCGGCGGATCCGGTTGAGCAGGGCCGACGTCGTCCTGGCGTCGAGCAGGGACTGGCCGTCGCCGACCGTGCGGACGGCGTTCACGAGGTCGCCGCCGAGGATCTGCTTGAGCACGAAACCCGACGCCCCGGCGATGATCGCGTCGAGCAGCGCCTCGTCGTCGGCGAAGGACGTCAGCATCAGCACCTTCAGGTCGGGGAACTCCGAACGCAGGTCCCGGCACAGCTCGATGCCGTTGCCGTCCGGGAGTCGGATGTCCAGCACCGCGACGTCGGCGCCGCTGGACGGAACCCTCGCCAGCGCCTCCGTCACCGTGGACGCCTCGCCGATGACCTCCAGGTCCTCCTCCTCTCCCAGCAGTTCCGCGACACCTCGACGGACGATCTCGTGGTCGTCCACCAGGAATATCCTCGTGGGCACCCCCACCACCTCCAGGAAAGCGGACCGCGGTCCCCGTCACGCGCTTGCCCCCGGTGCGCGTTACGCCGTTGGTGGTGACGGTGCCGGTGCCGCTCGCGCGCCGACAGAGTCCAAGGACTCTGCTCGATCGGGTCCTGGGGCCAGGTCCGTCGTCGGTCCACAGTGGACTGACAGGGTGTCGCGGGACCTTCGGCGCGCGTCGACGGACTTTGGCCACTGCGATTCGGTGGCCGGATCGGCCAGGGTGGGGTGGGAGATCCCCCTCGGACGGGAGGCCTTCGGTCATGTCGATTCGCGAGAGCACCGTCGACGGCCTGGTGGTGCGCGACGGACACCGGGTCGTGGTGAAGGACCAGCGCGGTTACCCGGTCGTCGAGGTGGCGATGCCCTCGGGGGTGCTCGCGGCGGTCGTGACGCCGCTGGCCGCGGCGGTGGGGGCGGTCGCGGTGCTGGCCGCGGACTGGACGGTCGAGGTGGAATGAGCCGGGTCCACTGTGGAGGGATGTGGCCGGACTAGCGGCCTTCCCCGGTGGCGCGCAGGCGGCGCAGGGCCTCGGCGGCGACGGCGAGGTCCTCCCACGCCATGCCGACGGACCGGAACAGCCGCGGTCCCGTGCCGCCGACCGGTCCACCCCGCACCACGTCGGCGAGCACGTGCAGGTCGGCGCGGTCGAGCGTGCCCTCGCGCACGGCGGCCGACACGTCACCGGCCTCGCGGAGCGCCGTGTCGACGTGCTCGACGACCACCGATGACCGCAGCACGGTGGTGTCGTCCAGTTCGCGCGCGTCCAGCGTGTGCGAGCCCATCGCGACGACCACGGCGTGCGCGGCGAGCCGGGTTCCGTCGAACAGCGGAGTCCTCGACGACGTGCAGCACACCACCAGGTCGGCGTGGTCGATCGCGTCCGGGCCCGCGGGGAACACCGGCACGTCGAACGCGTGGTTCGCCAGGAAGGCCGCCGTTGCCTCCGGGGTCCGTCCGGCCACCTCCACGCGGGCGATCCGGCGGACGGCCGCGACGGCCCGGATGTGCGCCGCGGCCTGCGGGCCCGTGCCGTGCACGAGCAGTCGCGGGGTGTCGGCGGGCGCGAGCACGTCGACGGCGAGGGCGGACAGCGCGGAGGTCCTGAGCAGGGTGAGCGCGGCGCCGTCGACCAGCGCGACCGGCCGGAGCGTCGCGGCGTCGTGGAGCAGGTAGATGCCGGTGATCCGGGGCAGGCCGAGCGCCGGGTTGCCGGGCGCGATCCCGACGACCTTGACGCCCACGACACCGCCGCCCTCGCCCGGCATGACCAGCAGTTCTCCGTGGGTCAGGGGGACGGCCACCCGGGGCGGGCCCGCGGCGTCCCAGTCGTCGCCGAGGAGTGCGTCGCGCAACGCGCCGATGGCGGCGTCGATCGGGACGAGGGCGTGCAGGGCGCGGTCGTCGAGTTGGGGGAGCGGTGGGGTCACCCCCGAATTCCAGCAGACGCGTTCGCCGCGCGGGTGGGGCGCTCGACCGGCATCGTGGGTGTTCACCCGTTCGCCTTGACAAAAAAAGTTGTCAAGGCGAGGCTGGTGCCGTGCACGACGTGGCGATGATCGACGATCCGGCGGCGGCCGAGGCCGCACTGGACCCGGTGCGCTCCAGGTTGCTGGCCGAGCTGTCCGAACCCGGCTCGGCGACCAGCCTGGCGCCGCGGGTCGGGCTGACCCGGCAGAAGGTCAACTACCACCTGCGCGCGCTGGAGCGGCACGGGCTGGTCGAGCTGGTCGAGGAACGGCGCAAGGGCAACTGGACCGAACGGGTGCTGCGGGCGACCGCGGCCTCGTACGTGATCTCGCCGAGCGCGCTGGCCTCGGTCGAACCCGATCCGGCGCGGTCCCCTGACCAGCTGTCCGCGAGCTGGCTGCTCGCGGTGGCCGCGCGGCTGGTCCGCGACGTGGGGGACCTGGTCACCGGCGCGTCCAGGGCCCGAAAGCGGCTGGCCACGTTCGCCGTCGACGGCGAGGTCCGGTTCGCCTCCGCCGCTGACCGCGCCGCGTTCGCCGAGGAGTTGGCCGGGGCGGTGACGTCGCTGGTCGCGAAGTACCACGACGGGTCCGCGGCCGGTGGGCGGGCGCACCGGATCGTGGTCGCCGTGCACCCGACGGTCAAACGAGGAGAGAAGAGTTGACGATGTTCGTTCCGGTCAGCAGCATCCCGGTCGACGACCAGGACAAGGCCCTGGCGTTCTACACCGACGTGCTGGGTTTCGTGAAGAAGACCGACGTCCCGGCGGGCGACGCCAAGTGGCTGACCGTCGTCTCGCCGGACGCGCCGGACGGCGTCGAGCTGCTGCTCGAACCGGACGGCAACCCCGGGATCCGGATCGACGGCAAGCCCGCCGCGCAGGTGTACAAGAAGGCGCTCTACGACGCGGGCGTCCCGTACACGATGCTCGGCAGCACGGACCTGGACGCGGACTACACGCGGATGAAGGGGCTCGGGGTCCGGTTCACCCAGGAGCCCACGAAGACCGACTTCGGGTCGATGGCGGTGTTCGACGACACCTGCGGCAACCTCATCGTCCTGGCCCAGCAGGGCTGACCGGCGTGGACGAGCACCGGCGCCTGGCCAAGGAGGTCGAGCTGGCCGCGACCCCGGACGAGGTCTGGGAGGCGATCTCCACCCCGGCGGGCATGTCGGTCTGGTTCGTGCCGCACGAGGACGTGGGCGGCGAGATCGAGGCGGACTTCGGCGGCGGCAACACCCAGGCCGGTCAGGTGCTGGAGTGGGAGCCTGGCGAACGGGTCGTCTACGGAGCACCCGGCCCGGACGGCGTGCCCCCGATGACGCTGGAGTTCCTGGTCGAGGGCAAGGACGACGGCACCACCGTGCTCCGCCTCGTCCAGAGCGGGTTCTTCGGCGGTGACGACTGGGAGGCCGAGTACGACGGCTTCGGCAGGGGCTGGGACATGTTCCTGCACAACCTGGCCGAGTACTTCCGGCACTTCTCCGGGCAGCCGGTGGCCAACGTGGTCGCCATCGCGTTCACCGCGCGGCCCGGTGCGGAGGTGTGGGCCGACCTGGTCGAACGGCTCGGCGCGGACCCGGCCCTCGGTGACCGGGTGCGCCTCACCCCGGAGGGCCTCGAACCCGTCGAGGGCGTGGTGGACCTGCGCGACGAGTCGCTGCTCGGCATCCGGACCGAGCACGGCCTCTACCGCTTCATGGTCGACGACGTGCACCACATGGTGAACACGACCCAGTACTTCTACGGCGTTCCGGTGGACCTCGGGGTCCGACGAGCCGCCTGGCAGTCCTGGCTCGACCGGCTCGCCGGCTGACCGCCCGCCTCCCCCGACCCGGTCACGGGCGGGGGAGGTAGGCGGCGACCTCCGCGAGCGCGTCCAGGGTCTCGGGGTCGAGCGCGCCGGTGGCGGTCTCCGCCTCGGCGATGGTGATCGACGCGCCGTGGGTGTCGGTGCCGTAGTACCGGCCGGTGAACGCGATGTCGGCCAGGCCGAGCCTCGTCGAGCCGAGCGGGTAGACGTCGCCGCTGCCGTAGACGTCGATCACCGACTTGAAGTCGCGCATGTCGGCCGTCCGGCTGAACCCGACCCACGCCACGGAGATGACCGCGCTGTTGCCCACGTCGTCGCCGACGGCCAGGATGATCCGGTCCAGCGAGCTGCACGGCGTGCGCGCGAGGAACTCGCGCACCTGGCCGTGCGACGCCGTCAGGCACTCGGGCTGCCGCCAGCCCTCTCGGCGGAGTTCGCGCACGCCCATGCGCCGCCACGCGTCGGCGGTGTCACCCTTGCGCGCCGACCTCTGCCCCTCCGCCTTGCGGACCCGCAGGTCGGCGGCCGGGCTCGACCCGGAGCCCCCGCCCCCGGCGCCACCACCGCCGCCGGACCCCATCAGCGCCCCGCCGCCGTTGTACCCGACCAACCCCAGGGCCAGCACACCCGCCATCACGATGATGCCGCTGGCGCCCTTCTTGGGCTTCTTCTTGGTGATCGGCCGGACCACCCCGCTCTTGGTGAAGAATCCTGCTGGCACGTCACGTCCCCCCTCCCAACAGCAGTCGAGAGTGGTGTCAGGCGCGCCGGACGTCTACGCAGAACGGCGGATTCCTGTGGACCGTCCTCCGGACACAGGGGCGGAACGGTTCAGTCCAAGCAGAACTCGTTGCCCTCGACGTCCCGCATGACGAGGCACGACTCGTTGAAGCCGTCGGCGACCAGCAGGCGCTCGCGTTCGGCGCCGAGCGCGATCAGGCGCGCGCACTCGGCTTCGAGCGCGGCGAGGCGTTCGGCGCCCACGAGCCCGGTGCCGACCCGCACGTCGAGGTGCACCCGGTTCTTGACCGTCTTGCCCTCGGGAACGCGCTGGAAGAACAGGCGCGGGCCGACACCGGTGGGGTCGACGCAGGCGAACGCCGAACCCCGGCGCTCGGACGGCAGCGAGCGGTCGAACTCGGCCCAGTCGGCGAACCCCTCGGGCGGTGGCGGCACGACGTACCCCAGCACCTCGCACCAGAAACGGGCGACCCGCTCGGGTTCCGCGCAATCGAAGGTGACCTGGACCTGCCTGACGGACGCCATCGATCCACCGTAGTGGAGCGTGCCGGGACCCCGCAGGACGCTCAGCGAGGCGTGGACAGCACGACCTTGCCGCGTCGCGGTCCGTGCTCGACGAGCGTGTGGGCCCGGTCCGCCCGCTCCAGCGGGAACACCTCCCGCAGCGGCACGTGGAAACGGCCCTCCTCGGCGAGGGCGGCCGCGACCGCGAGCCCGTGGCGCCCGTTCGGCTCGCCACCGAGGTCGCCGGTCGAGAGCCGGACACCGATCTTCGGGCCGGTGAAGTCGGAGAGCGTCACGACCGAGGCCGCCGACCCGGTGAGCGCCACGAGGTCGGGCAGCGAGCCCCTGCCTGCGATGTCGAGCACGCGGTCGACCCCGTGGACGGGCTCGCCGTAGGCGGCCGGAACCGCCCCGAGCCGGGCGATGAAGTCGTGGTTCTCCGGGCTGCCCGTGCCGACCACCCGCGCGCCGCGCGCGATCGCCAACTGCACGGCCACACTGCCGACACCACCCGCGGCACCCTCCACCAGGAGCGTCGTGCCCCCGCGCACGTCGAGCAGGTCGAGCGCGCGGGTCGCGGTCTCGACGCCCGTACCCGCGCCTCCGGCCTCCTCCCAGGACAGCGACGCCGGTTTCGGCGCCCAGAACGCGAGGACGGCGAACTCGGCACTCGCCCCACCGAGCAGGGCCACGTCGACGGCACCGAACACCTCGTCACCGACCGCGACCCCCGTCACCTCCGCGCCGACCTCGTCGACGACCCCGGCGGCGTCGACCCCCGGAACGTGGGGCAGGACGATCCGGTCGCCGAACGACGACCGCCCCGAGCGGACCAGGACGTCCACCGGCGACACCCCGGCGGCCCTGACCCGGACGCGCACCCGCCCCGGCCCCGCGTGAGGTTCGGGGGAGGAGCCGACGGACAACACCTCGGGCGGACCGAACCGGGTGAACTGGACGGAGAACACGACCACCTCCTGGACGACTGGAACGCGGTCTACCGTAGGAGCGGTCCACACCGGACCAGTCGAAGTGAGAAGCGCGGAGGCCGAGTTGACCCGGAAACGCCGGGCTGACGCCGAGAACAACCGGCAGCACGTCGTGGACGTCGCGCGCGCCGCGTTCGGCGCGGAAGGCCTGGACCTGCCGGTGCGGGAGGTGGCGCGGCGCGCGGGCGTCGCGGTCGCCACGGTGTACCGGCACTTCCCGTCGCGGCAGGACCTGGTCGACGCCGTGCTCGCCGACCAGGTGGCCCGGTGCGGCGCGGACATGCGGGCAGCGCTCGCGGACCCGGATTCCCGCCGAGCCTTGAGCACCGCCGTGCGCCACTTCGGCGAGTCGCAGGTGCGCGACCGCGGGTTGGTCGAGGCGCTGCGGGGGTCGCGCACGGCGTTCACCGACGAGCGACGGGCACACGCCGAGGCGTTCGCGCACCTGGTGCGCCGCGCGCACGCCGACGGCGCCCTGCGCGGCCACCTCACCGTCGACGACGCCCGCCTGGCCCTGGTCGCGATAGCCTCCGCCCGCACCCTCCCGGCGCCCGCCGTGCGGAAGTTGACGGACCTGCTGCTCGCGGGCGTGCTGCGGGAGGCGTAGCTCTCGTCGACCGGGTCCGCCGGCGTGATGAGCGGGGGAGTGCCGGGGGCTATGGGCGGGGTGGTGGTCCGCCGGTGCGACGAGCGTGCCGGGGCTATGGGCGGGGTGATCCCGTTGCGGGCGCTCCTCGCCGGTAGCCGGTGAGCAGTCGGCCCCCGGCCCGGTCGAGAACGGTCGCGGCGACCTGGTGCAGCACCACCGCGTCCCCCTCGGCGACCAGCAGTCGGTAGCCGCGGACGAGGTCCTCGCAGGTCTGGGGATCGGCGTCGCGGAGACGGCGGGCCAGCCACTTGCCGCGTGCCTGCCAGCGCTGGTCCACGGCGAGGACCAGTTCCGCGACGACCGTCAGCAGCCTGGTGGCGATGAAGATCGACTCGGCGTGGTCGGACGAGCCTTCGAGGTCGTCGAGCAGGTCGGTGACGACGTAGCGGCGGTCCTCCAGTTCGGTCGCGGACAGCGGTGGTGGCCCGGCTCGCAGCCGGGTCGCCGCGTCCTGCCGGATCCGCTGCCCGACACCGTCCCGGTCGAGCAGCGGCACGCCCTCGGCGACCATGTGCAGCAGGGGAGAACGACGGACCGCGGTCTCGCGTTCGACGAAGGTCGTGAACGACTCGACGGTGTTGCAGAACAGTTCCACCACCCAGCCGCCGTGCCCGGTGGTCTCGCGGAACGGGGCGGGTGGACCGCCGATGATCACCACGACGTCGAGGTCCGAGAGCGGGGTCCGCCGACCGGTGGACGCGCTGCCGCTCAGCACGGCGGCCAACGCCTCGGGGAACCGGGTGACCACGAAGTCGCGGGCGGCGGTGACGGCATCCACCCGATCATCATGGTCGGCCGCGCCACCCGATTTCGGCGCGGTGGACGAGGACCGCGCGCCCGTGGTGCCGCCGAAGACCAGGCGCGGGCGCTCGGGAACGGTGGATTCCGCTCGGGAACGGCGGGCTCTGCTCGGGAACGGCGGGCTCCGCTCGGGAACGAGGGACTTTGCCGGGAACGACGGGCTTGTCAGGCAGCGC
>DATMCA010001333.1:0-4126 GCA_035559015.1 Umezawaea sp.
TCCAACGTCGACAACAGTAATTCCCCGACTGAGCAAGGAGGTCAGCGAAGCTTTCTCGGCAAGGCCTTCGATCACCGCCTTCTCGGTGGGACCCTCCACAAGCAACGCGGCGCTCGAGAACAACGCCTCGGACAGCCTAGACGCCGCTACACCGTCAAGTTGAGCCTTAACCGACTTCACGTATCCGGCGAGCCGGAGTTCCACATCTGCGATGGATGTCGACCCAACGGATACTGCAGGCGCACACCCCTCGGGTGCCCATGTCGCCCTGGTGATTCGCCGGACTTCGTGGAACTTGCCTGCGTCAATAAAATGGGGACTGTGAGTCGCGTAAGTAACCTGAAAGTTCTGCGTGCGGTTCTCCGCGAGCCTACGCAACACCGAAGCGAACGAGCGTGCTTGGACTGGGTGTTGGAACAGTTCGGGCTCTTCGATAGCCAGGCAGATCGCACCGTTTCCCGTACCTGCGGAACCGCGCTCCGCGAGCAGTTGCAGAGCCGACACGAGCAGCGTCCGTTGGAAGCCGTGGCCCTGCTTCTCAATCGGGGTGTCGATCGTGGAGTCCATGATGGACAGGTCGAACTGCGTTCTGGGAGGCTTGATTTCTTGCTTGGAGGCTTGGATCCTGACCGTGCGCCCCACCGTGTATTGGGCCACCGCGCTCGTCAACGCGGTCGACAACTCGAGCAGTTGCTCCTTGAAGTTCCGCTCGAAGATCTCCTCCTGCTGCTCTTCTACCGAGAGCGCGAGGGCACGGATGTCGTCATCCGCGGCCGACCGGTCCACAGTGCGCTCCAGGATTCTGCCGATCAGCGCGGTGCGCCCATCTCTTGACTCCTCACTGGCACGCATATCCGCGCTGACGAACACGAAGTCGAACAAACCCGACATCACAGCTTGCCCGGCAAACCCGAAGAGGTTGGTCACTGTGACAGTCGAGTTCTCGAGCCTCTCGGGGTTCTCCAGCTCCCACGTCTTCAGCGCCTGTTCGCCAGCAGGCTTTGACGACCACGCCGGTAGGCCCAAGGTGGGGTCGGCCAAACGGGCCTCCAGGTATAGCTGCTTCATCTCCGTGGCGTTCGAAGCCTGCCGGATCGGAGCGAAACCCGAGTATGTGCGAGCGTTCCCACTCATCATCTCCGAGCCATCTTGCTCGCAAAACTTCCAGATGACGCACTTGTCCGAGTCGACCGACACATGGTTACCCAGCGTCGCCCGATCCTCTACCGTCAGCCGGTCGAACTCGACTTCGACAGAGAGTCGAGCGGTCACGCCCCCGTGAGTACGGTCCTCTTCCGTGAGGTTGGACGCTTTAGTGCCGTTGAAGAACCAGTCCAGGGCCCTCAGGACCGTGGATTTTCCGACGCCGTTAGGTCCGATCAACGTGGTCACGTCGTCGAAGTGCACTTCGACGTCTTCCAGGCACCGGAAGTTCTTGATCCGAACTCTGGAGATCCTCAAGTCGCCCTACTCACCTCGTTGCTATGCGGTCACGACGAGAGGCACTCTGGCCAGCTCGACGCGTTATGGACCACATCGACGGTGAGATGATCTTCGCTACTCCGATGGCGCGACATTCACCCGATCGGGTGTTTAGCCGTTGCAGTCAGTCGGTGTGCCGACTGCCGCCCACCAAGGCCGAACAGACCGCCCAGAGCAGCTGAGCCAGCTGGCAACCACGCCCCGTACTCAAGACTCGCGTCCAGTGATGACCGTGCACCGATCGCTTTCTTGCATAACCCGATTAGACCAATAATTTGCACTAAAGGCCACAGCAACAGCACCAAACGGTGTCCAGACTGGTGCCTGAAACAGAACGTGATAGGTCCGAGCGCCTGGGACAGGACGCGACTGACCACGGCTTCACCGCTGGTCACATCGCTACCTAGCTGGACAATCGGGACCTATGAGGCCTGCCAGGCACCGTTCACACCAGAAAGGTGCCGACTCACCCCATCACATGAAACAAGTTGAGCGCGCCAAGACCCGACCCCGATGTCATCAAAACTGTGACGTTCGACCATCGAGGGTGTGGCTGGCATCGAAGAAATCGATGCCAGCCACACCCTTGTGATCTCGCGTTCTAAGCGAGTGGGTGAGGTTCTCCAGTGAGGGCGGATACGGCTTGGGCGACCTCTTGGACGGTAGCGCGGACGTACGTGGCGGTTGCTCCGGGTTCGCTGCTGCTCTCGGCGTGGCCTGCGAAGGCGCGGGCTACCGCGTAGCCGAAGTTGCGTTCGACCCAGGTGAGGGTGGTGTGGCGGAGCCAGTGGATCGAGAGTCCCTGGGTTGCCGCCCATGGCAGGTGTTCGCCGACGCGAGTCCAGAGGTGGTCGTAGCGACGAGTCGAGAACGGTTTGCCGTTGGCCCGCCGCAACAACCGAGTGCCGCGTTCTGCGCCGCGGTTGGTGCCGTGGCGGATGAGGTGGTTCATCAGGGTGGGTGAGATGGGTTGCCAGCGCACGGTTTCCGCCTTTTCGCGCAAGAAGATCAGGCATTGGACGGGGTCGAGGTCTTCGGGGCGCAGTGCCAAGGCACCGCCGCGTCGGCAGGCGGTTTCGGTGTGCAGTCTCAGGAGGAGGGTGTCGAGTTCGGGGTCGTTGCCGGTGGTGGCGGCGATGTGGTTGATCTCGTCAAGGCGGTCGTTGGCGATGGCGCGTCGGGTGGAGGCGCGTCGGGTGGGTTTGGGGACTTTGATGGCGGGGTTGTCGCCGGTGGTGATGAGGTCGTCGTCTTCGGCGTGGCGGTAGAGGCAGCGCAGGGCGGCGATGAGGTGTTCGGCGGCGCCGCGTCCGCCGCGGGCGTTGCGGCGGACCACCACGTTGGCCTTGACGTGCTCGGCGAGTTGTTTGATCTCCGAGGGGGTGGGGTCGGTGATGGGTCGGTCACCCCAGTGGGTGACGATGCGGTCCCAGTAGGAGCCGTAGGCGCGTCGGGTTCCGGCGGAGACCGCGCCCGAGACGGTCGGGACGTAGTCGGCGAAAGTCGGAACCTCGCTCCGCTGTCCCCCTGCGGCCAGGAGGGCTTCGACCGAGACGCCCATGCGTGCCAGCAGCAGGCGGGCGGCGTCCAGGTCGGCGGTGCTTGCGGCGGTCGTGCTCATGCCGGATCACCGCCCAGCAGCGGGGCGTGCGCGGGGGCGAGCAGGGTGTCCAGTGCGATCGGCGGGTGCACGACCAACAGCTGGTGCTCCGGGTAGGCCGCGAGCAGGACGCGGTCTCCGGCGTGCAGGTCCAAGCGGCGGCGCAGGGATACCGACAGGCGCAGGAATCCTTGTGGTGTCACGGCACTGGTGCCGTGTGCGACGGCGTGGATCACGACCAGGCCGTGGCGGATCTCGAGATCCAGGGCGGTTCCGGGGCCCCAGGCCAGTGTTCGGAGGACGACGTTGTCGGCGACGCGGCCGCCGCTGTCGAACCGCGGCCATTCCGTAAATGGTCGTGCCGGTTCGTACCGGTGGAAGGGAAGCCAATGGAATCGGTAGGCGATCCGCGGTGGTGCCCGGTCGATTGTTCGATGGTCCGTCCGTGACGGAGGACGGGAAAACGATCGGTGCGATCAGAGGCCCGGACATGAGAAATCCTCCTGTCCATGAGAACAGGAGGATCCACATCGAGCTATCGCTGCGTGTCGGAGTGCGTTCGAGCACTGACACGGATTTTGTGGCAGGTATGCCACGTTAGAGTGACCGAGGGGGGACTTGAACCCCCACGCCCTTTCGGGCACTAGCACCTCAAGCTAGCGCGTCTGCCATTCCGCCACCCGGTCTTTCGGCTCTCGCCGTGGTGTGTGCATAGATTACATGATCGTTCCCAAGGACCAAAATCGGGGGGTGTTTCGAGGCGCTCAAGGGGTGGAAGCAGTGGTAGGAAGGCTGCGTGGAGAACTTGGGTGAGGGTGCGGGGCTGCTGCTGGCGCAGGACGAGGTCGTGGGGTTGGCCAGTGAGTTGATTCGGATCGACAGTACGAACACCGGGGATCCGGCGACGGTGGTCGGGGAGCGGGCGGCTGCTGAGTGGGTGGCGGAGAAGCTCGGTGAGGTGGGGTACGAGACGACGTACGTCGAGTCCGGGGCGAAGGGGCGGGGGAATGTGATCGCCCGGTTGGCCGGGGCGGATCGGGCTCG
>DATMCA010001334.1:0-2645 GCA_035559015.1 Umezawaea sp.
CATCAGGTCGAGTACGCCCGCCGCGTATTCGGCTTCGGCCCGTCGTTCACGCTCGGCGGAGTCGTCCTCCGGATGGTCACGGCCCAGCAGGTCGACCAGCTCGTCGAGCAGCGGCACGTCCGACACCGTCCAGGCGGCACCGTCCGCGCGCAGCAGCGCCTCGTCGGCGCCCGCCGCCCGCAGCCGTTCCGGGGACGCCAGCAGCGGGCCCAGCACCTCCTGCGGCGTCAGCACGGGCCAGAGCTCGTCGAGCGCGGCGGTGAACCCCTCGTCGGCCGACAGCTCCTTCACCAGGTCCGCCCGCATCCGCTCCCACGCCTCGCGGTCCGACCGGGTCAGCCAGCCCTTGCCGATCCGGCCGATCGCCCGCTCGGTGAGCACGTAGGTGACGATCTCGGCGAACACCGCCCGCGCCTCGTTGTGCGGCTGCCCGCTGGCGCGCGCCTCGTCCCTGGCCCACTCCACCGTCTCGGCGTCGATCCGCGCCGTGACGCCGCCCAGCTCGATCGGGATCGGGTTCCCCGGCAGCCGCTGCCGGTCGGCGACGGCCGCCGCGAGCACGGCCAGGATCTTCAGCGAACCCTTGAGCCGCACGGCTTCCGGGGTGTCCACGGCGGTGACGCGCAGGCCGGGCACGAGGCCGCCGGTGGTGGTGAACACCACGTCGGACTCGCCCAACGACGGCAGGACGCGGCCGATGTGGTTCAGGAACGACGGGTTGGGCCCGACCACGAGCACGCCGTGGCGTTCCATCCGCTCCCGCTGGGTGTAGAGCAGGTACGCGACCCGGTGCAGCGCCACCACGGTCTTCCCGGTGCCCGGACCGCCCTCGATCACCAGCACGCCGGGGTGGTCGAGCCGGATGATCTCGTCCTGCTCGGCCTGGATCGTCGCCACGATGTCGCGCATCCCGGCGCCGCGCGGCGCGTTGACCGCCGCGAGCAGCGCCGCGTCGCCCCGGTCGCCCGCGTCCGGCCTGCCGAGCACCTCGTCGGTGAAGTCGACCACCCGGCGCCCGCGCGTGTGGAACTGGCGGCGCCTGCGCATGTTCTCCGGGCTCGCGGCCGTGGCGACGTAGAACGCGCGCGACGCGGGCGCCCGCCAGTCCAGCAGCACCGGCTCGTAGTCGTTCTCCTCGTCGAAGAGCCCGATGCGGCCGATGTAGGAGTGCTCACCCGTGAGGGTGTCCAACCGGCCGAAGCACAGCCCGTCGTCCCCGAGGTCGAGCCGCTTCACCTCCCTGGCCGACGTGCGCACCCGCACGTCCCGCTCCATGGGCGTCCCGCCGGTTCCCCGCAGCGCCGCGTCGTACTCGCCCTTCACCCGCGCGCGTTCGGCGTCGAGCCGCGCGTACAGCCCGGCCACGTGGCTCCGCTCGGACCGCAGTTCCTCTTCGTACCCCTGGATCGGCACAAGCCCCTCACGCACTCGGTGACTCCCATTTCCGCAGGCTCCTGGCTTCGGCCGGTGATTCTGCGCCACCACCCCGGCCTTGCGGCAAGCCCCCCGGTGCGCTATAAGTTGAAAATGGAAAGAGGTGGATCTTCCCCTTTCCGAATCCCCGGGTGACTCCTTCCCAGGGCCACCACGTCCCGACAGCGCGGACGGCGGTACGGGAAGAGGGTGAAGTCGTTGCGGCACAAGTGGTCCCCCACGTTTCGAGGACACCGCGTACGTTGAGCTGATGAGCGACGTGAACCCGCCGCCCCTCCCGGACAACGATGTCGAAGAGCCCCGTGCGACCGGTGGCGCCCGTCCGGTTCCGACAGCGGGGGGCGGCCGGAGCGTCGTCGCGGTGGTCGGCGCGCTCCTGCTCGTCCTCGGTTCGTTCTTCTCCGGAGCGGGGTCGATCGGGATCTGGGTCGATGGGAGCCTCCGGGACTCCGACGGGTTCCTCGGCACCGGCTCGAAGTCGTTCCGCACCAGCGGCTACGCGCTGTCGTTCGGCGTCCTCGACATGCGCTGGACCAAGGCCGAGCTGCCCATCGGCCAGGACTGGCTCGGCGTCGTCGAACTGGAGGTCGACCAGGACGTGTTCGTCGGCATCGGCGCGGCGGACGACGTGGCCGAGTACCTGGCCGGCGTGGACCACGACGTGGTGCGGGCCGACGGGTCGGCGTTCCGCTACCGGCACCAGAACGGGGGGCCGGTGCCGAGCGAACCCGCGGCCCGGCCCATCTGGGTCGCCTACGGGACGGGATCGCTGGCGTGGCAGGCCGAGGAGGGGAAGTGGACCGCGGTCGTGCTGAACCAGGACGGCTCGCGGACGGTCGACACCCGGCTGTCCGCACGCGCCACGGTGCCGGCCCTCGGACCGGTCGCCGCGACGGCCCTGCTCGGCGGCGCCCTGGTCCTGCTGCTGGGCGGGGTGACGCTCGTCGTGGCCGTGCTGCACCCACCCCGCCGCACCGCCTGGGTAGGGCGCACGGGGCCCTGTCCCGAGCCGCCCTGATCGGGCGCACGAGCGCCACCTCATCCTCCCCTCCGGCACCACCGGACACCGCGGGTTCGGGAATCTCCGCACAGGTCGGCGGTCCGACGTGTGGCGGGCGACCCGGCGGGGTAGTCGTCAAGCAACTACCTCCGCCGTCCTCGAACCGACCGCGGTAACACGAGACGAGGAGCCAGGTGAGCACGTCGACGTC
>DATMCA010001335.1:0-3394 GCA_035559015.1 Umezawaea sp.
ACGACGCTGGAGGGCATTCTCGCCGGGGTTCGGGCCGGTCTCGGGGTGGCGCTGCTGCCGAGCGCGGGCGGGCGTCCGTCGGGGCTGTCGGTGTGCGGCGACCTGCCCGAAGCGGGCACCACCCACCTGCGGATGGTCGCCCGTCGCGGATTGGCCGCCGAGGTCGAGCGGACCGCGCTGTCGGCGGGCGTGGAGTTCTTCGCGCAGCGGCCCCACCTCCAACTCGTCGCACCCTCGGGCACCGCCGCCCAGGGGGCCTGACCCGCGTTCATCACGTGGACCTATGGGAATCCATCGAGCACTTGTCTTGGACGCCCGTCCCGGCGTCGACCTACGTTCGGTGCGTGACCAGCGCACCCGCATTCGGACGGCAGATCCCCGAGACCGCCTCGCAGAGGGTCGAGTTCATCAGCCTGTCGCACCTGAACCCGTCGACCGAGCTGAACCCGATCCCGACCCGCGGCATCGACCTGGAGTACTTCCGCACCTACGTCCGCTCGCTCGAAGAGGGCGGCTACGACTACACGCTGCTGCCCTACGGCTCCGGCACCGCCGACTCGTTCGTCGTCGCCTCGGCCGTCGGCCAGCTCACCGAGCGGATCAAGCCCATCGTCGCGCTCCGCCCCAACACGACGTTCCCGCTGGTCGGCGCCCAGAAGCTCGCCACGCTGGACCAGCTCACCGAGGGCAGGGCCGTCGTGCACCTCATCTCCGGCGGCAGCGACGCCGAACAGGCCCGCCAGGGCGACTACCTCCCCAAGGACCGGCGCTACGCCCGCACGTCGGAGTACATCGACCTGCTGCGCCGCGCGTGGACCGAGCCCGCGCCCTTCAGCCACGACGGCGAGTTCTACAGGTTCGACGAGTTCGGCCCCGGCTTCGCGCCCTACGACTCGCCGATCCCGATCTCCATCGGCGGCCAGTCCGACGAGGCCTTCCGGGTGGGCGGCGAGAAGGCCGACATCTTCAGCTTCTGGGGCGAGCCGCTGGACGACCTGCGCGGCGAGATCGAGCGGGTCCGGGCCATCGCCCGCGCCTCCGGCCGCACGACGCTTCCCCGGATCTGGGTGACGTTCCGGCCGATCATCGCCAAGACCGACGAGCTGGCCTGGCGGAAGGCGCACGAGTACGTGGCCAGGATCGCCGACACCTACAGCAGGCTCGCCTACGGCAAGCAGACCCTCCAGCAGCCGGGCGCGCCGCAGAACGTCGGCTCGCAGCGGGCGCTGTCCTTCGCCGAGAAGTCCGACCTCTACGACCGGGCGCTCTGGACCCGGACCGCCGCCGTCACCAACGCGGGCGGGGCGTCGACGGCGCTGGTCGGCTCGGCGGAGACCGTGGCCGCCGCGATCCTCGACTACGTCGCCGCGGGCGCGGACCTGGTGAGCATCCGGGGCTACGACACGCTCACCGACGCCGTGGACTACGGGAAGCACGTGCTCCCGCTGGTGCGCCAGGAACTCGCCCACCGCGAGGCGACCGGTGGCCGCGGCACGCTCCAGGCCGAGCACCTGGGCAACTACGCGGAGGACTACCGGCGGCACGCGACGGCGGGTCGGGCGTGACGACCACCGAGGTGCACGCGCTGCCCGTTCCCGACCTGTCCGATGAGGCGCTCGCCGCCGTGACGGCGGAGGTCGCCGAGACGGCGGCGGAGTACGACCGGAGCGGCGCCGTGCCGGTGCGGGGTCTGGAGGCCGCCCACCGCGCGGGCCTGTTCACCGCCACCGTCGGGCGGCGGTACGGCGGTCCCGGACTGGGCGCGCGCGACACGGCCCGCATCCTCACCGCGCTCGGCGAGGGTGACCCGTCGGTCGCGCTGATCGTGGCGAACACGCTGATGTCGCACGCCTCCCAGGCCGCGAACGCGCACTGGCCGACCTCGCTCTACGACGACGTGCTGGCCCGCTCGGTGACCGGGCCGGCGCCGGTCAACGCGATCCGCGCCGAACCGGAACTCGGCGCCCCGGCTCGCGGCGGTCTGCCGAAGACGACGGTGGAGCGCACGTCGTCCGGCTGGATCCTCAACGGCCACAAGGCTTACGCGACCGGCGGCACGGCGCTGGCCTACCACGTCGTGTGGGCGGTCGCCGACGAACCGGACGGCGACCCGGACGCCCGGCGCGTCGGCCACGTGGTCGTCGCCGGGGACCTGCCCGGCATCACCTGGGTCGACACGTGGGACCACCTCGGCCTGCGCGCGTCCAACACGCACGACGTCGTGTACTCCGACGTGGAACTGCCCACGGACGCGTTCGTGGAGATCCCGCGCGGATCGGACGGCGTCTACCGCGACCCGGCGGCCACGGCCGGGCCGGGCAGCTTCGGCCACCCGGCGCTCTACCTCGGCGTGGCCAAGGCCGCCCGGCGGGCGTTCGCGGAGTTCGCCCGGTCACGGGTGCCCGCCGCGCTCGGCCGTCCCATCGCCACGACCGAGCGGATCCAGGCGGTCGCGGGCGAGATCGACCTCCAGGTCGCCCAGGCCGAAACGCTGCTGCACGGCGCTCTGCTGCGCCTCGAAGCGGGCGACGAGTCGGTCGTTCCACAGCTGTCGGTGCTCAAGGTCGCCATCGCCCGCTCGGTCGTGGCGGCCGTGCAGACGGCGGTCGCCGCCCTCGGCAACCCCGCCCTGTCCCGCCGCAACTCCCTCGAACGCCACCTGCGCGACGTCCTGTGCGTCCGCGTCCACCCACCCCAGGAGGACACCGCGCTGGTCGCGGCGGGCAGGCGAATCCTCAACGGCTGATCAGCGGGGGTCCGTAGGCGCGCACCGGTGGCACCGGCCCGTCGTACCGGGTGATCGCCACCAGCACGTGCGCGCCGCTCGTGGCCTGCGTCAACGTCGACGTGCCCACGTCCCGCGTGAGGACGTTGACGTTCCCGTTCACGCAGTCGGCGACCTCCGGCGCGCTCGGGTCGTACCAGGCCCCGGTGTGCATCTGCGCCACACCGGGCAGCAGCGCGTCCGTGACGACCACACCAGCCAGCAGGCTCCCCTGAGCACTGCGGACCAGCGCCACGTCCCCGTCGACCAGCCCTCGGCTCGCCGCGTCGGACGGGTGCAGGCGCACCGGTTCCCGACCGGCGACCTTGGTCGACCGGCTCGCGGCCCCCATGTCCAACTGGCTGTGCAGCCGGTGCGTCGGCTGGTTGCACAGCAGGTGCAGGTCGAACTCCGCCGTGAGCGGCGAACGCCACCACTGCGTCGGCTCCCGCCACACCGCGTGCCCGGCGACGTCCGGCAGCCCGAAACCCGCCAGTGTCGCGGAGAACAGCTCGATCCGCCCGCTCGGCGTCCCCAGGGGACTCCCGGCGCGGAGGTCGGCGAAAACCGGGTCGTCGTAGGGCTTCTGCGGCAGGTCGACCCCACCGTCCCGCCAGAACTCCGCGAACG
>DATMCA010001336.1:0-12771 GCA_035559015.1 Umezawaea sp.
AGCGTGAACAGCTCCTCGAACTGGTCCACCACGACGAGGTCGGCCTCGCCGCCCCGCCAGGTGGCGGGCGTGGTGGTCAGCACGGTCCAGTCGGCGACCGCGGGCAGCAGGCCGGCGTTGATCAGCGAGGACTTGCCCGACCCGGACGGCCCGAAGACGCCGACCACGCGCTGCCTGCGGACGCGGTCGACCAGGTCGGCGACGAGGTCCTCCCGGCCGAAGAACCGCTCGGCGTCCTTCTGCCCGAACGGTGTGAGCCCGGGGTAGGGCGGGAAGTCGTCGTCCTCGCCGGTGGCCGACCGCCGCCACCGCTCCTCCCACTCGACCACGTCGCCGTCGCACGCCCGGACGTAGGCGAGCGCCACGGCCAGCGACGGCAGGTGCTCACCGCCGGCCGCCTCGCTCAACGCGGTGGCGGAGTAGTGCGCGCGCTGGGCCAGCGACCGGTAGCTCGGCGAGCCCGCCTCCTCCCGCAGCCGCCGCAGTTCCCAGGCGAACCGCTGGACAGGACCGGTGTCGGGGTCGATGGAACGCTCTCGTCTACCCACGGAACTCCTCGCGCTTTGAACTCTTTTGATTGACCAGCCCCCGCGCCGCTGCTGATCAACCCCGTTCGCCCTAGACCTGGTGGGGCACCGGACGAGTGGGAGTGATCATGGGCAAACGTTGGGGCACGGCGGTTCTACTGGTCTGTACGTACGTTTTGACCACGGCGTTGCCCGTGCGGGCGGCGGAAGCCGACGACCTCGTCCACAGCACGCCGGTGGACGCGTTCACGTTGACGCCGGACTGGAGCCTGGAGACCTACGCGGCGAAGCTGGAGACCGCGCTCGGCACCACCAGGTCGGTCGCCGCGGTGCTGGGCGAGGCCAACCGGCCGATCGAGACCTGTTCCGGAACGCAGCAGCAAGCGCTTCCCGAGCACTACGGCCGAACGGACTACCCGCTGACGTCCGGGCAGATCCTGCACAGCACCGACCGCTTCTGCTGGGACGAGGGCGACAGCAAGGTCACCTACTGGCAGCCGCAGGGCATCACCGGCTCGTCCGACGCGGACGACGACGGCCTGTGGGGCGAGAACCGCGTCATGCTGGTCAGCTGGTACTACGACCTGACGGGTCCGGACAAGGGCGTGCGGGTCTCGTTCCTCGACGTCGCGAACCGCAAGTACCGGCACGTGCTGCTCGTCGAGCCGACGAGGACGACCACGCCGAACTACCGCGCGGTCCCGATCCACGCGGGTGGCCTGGCCTGGCTCGGCCGCTACCTGTACGTCGCCGACACGGCCGGTGGGCTGCGGGTGTTCGACGTCAACCGGATCCTGGAGGTCCCCGACACCCAGGACGTCATCGGCAAGAGCGGCAACGCCTACTACGCCTACAACTACCGGTACGTCCTGCCGCAGGTGGCGTCCTACGGGAACGGCCAGGAAGGCGAGTGCAAGCCCATCGCGACGCGGCTGTGCTACTCGTCGCTGTCGCTGGACCGCAGCGGCACGCCGGACACCCTCGTCGTCGGCGAGTACCGCGACGGCCGCAGCGCGGACGCCGCGGTGGACGGCGGTCGCGTGGTCCGGTACCGCGTCGACGCGACCACCCGGCTGCCGGTGCTGACCAACGGCAAGGCGGTCGCGCAGGACGCCGTGACCGTGCCGCGCAGCAACGTGCAGGGCGTGCAGACGTGGGGCGACCGCTACTACCTCGGTCGCAGCTCCAACCGGCAGCACAGCTGGATGCACTCGGGCGTGACCGGGGGATCGACCACCACCAACAGCTGGGCTTTGGGCGGCGAGGACCTCTACCACGAGCACGGGCCCGGCATCACCGCCGGGAAGCTCTGGACCGTCACCGAACACGCCTGGTCCGTCGACGGCGGCACGTTCCTCGACCAGCGCGCGATCTTCGCCGTCCCGCTCGCCGACATCGGCTGAGCCACCCGACCACCACCGGAAGGCACCCATGCTCAAGATCATGTACGCCCTGTCGACGGCTGTCACGGCCCTGATCGGGATCGCGGCACCGGGCACCGCCCTGGCCGTCGACTACGAGACCGACTACGCCGTCGCGGGCAGCCTGCCGAACGAGTTCCTGACGTGCGACACCCCGGAGCGGGGCGTCGAGGTCTGCTACGACGTGAGCGGCGACCGCTGGTGGGTCCGCGACAACTCCTCCGACGGCAAGTCGGCCGTCGTGGACTGGGAGAACTACCGCGGCGGCGTGCTCTACCGCGAGGGCCGCTGCGTCAACAGCCACGGCGAGGGCACGTGGGCGTCGTGCGACAAGAACTACTACGAGGACAGCACCCTCTGGGGCCGCGAGGGCGTCTGGAACCGCAGCACCGGCGCATCCCCGGACTACTACGACTGGATGCGGTACCAGTGACCGCTCGCCGACCTCGGCCGAGCCACCCGAACCCCGCCCCTCGTCGAGGGGTGGAAGTCCGCACAACGGAAGGGCGCTCATGCGCAAGATCGTTTTGGCTCTGTCCATGGCCTTCGCGGCCGTCATCGGCCTCTTGGCGCCGGGTACCGCGATGGCCGCCGACTTCGAGACGGACTACGCGGTCGCGGGCACGCCGCCGTCGGGTGAACTGCTGAGGTGCGCCGACGCGAAGTCGGACGTGCAGGTCTGCTACGAGGTGAGCGGTGACCGCTGGTGGGTGCTCGACAACAAGTCCGACGGCAAGTCGGCGGTCGTGGTCTGGGAGAACTACCGCAACGGTTCGCTCTACCGCACCGGCATGTGCGTCAACAGCCACAGCGCGGGTACGTGGGCGTCGTGCAACAAGAACTACTACGAGGACAGCGTCGTGTACGGCTGGCAGGGCGTCTGGAACCGCAGCAGCGGGTCCAACGCGGACCTCTACGTGACGCGCTGGACGTTCCAGTAGGCGCTCCGCCACGCTGACGAACCACCGTCGACCGTCCCGGCCCGCCGTTCGCACCGATGGCGGGCCGGGACACCGGTCAACGCGATCGTCCCCACCTCGACGGCGGCCGTCCGAGGTGGACCAGGTCGTGGCCCCACTTCTGGCCGGGGCGTTCGACGTGGCGGTGGGTCAGCACGCACAGCGGTAGCAGCACGGCGTAGAACGCCAGCTCGAACACCGGGTTGTCCCGCGGTTCGCGGCCGAGCGCGCCGTCGCTCACCGCCAGCAGCACCGGGTGCACCAGGTAGACCGAGTAGCTGATCGTTCCCAGTCCGAGCAGCCAGGTCGGTGTCCGAAGTCGACGCGTCGCCAGGCCGATCCCGAAGGTGGCCAGGGCCGCCAGGAACGCGATCGTCCAGCCCCGCCTGGTGAAACGGGAGTCGTCGCCCTGCCAGCAAGCGCTTCCCACGGCGCAGGCGGTCACGACGGCGGCCGCGCGAACCGCGTGCCGCCAAGGGGTTTGGCCGCTCTCGGCCCGGTAGACCGCCGTGCCGAGGAACATCACGGCGAGGATCACCAGGCCCTCCCAGACGGTGACGACGCCGTTCGCGGTGACCAGGACGAGCGCCAGCACCCCGCCCAGCACGCCACCGAACACGCGCGGCACGGGTGAACCGGCGCACGCGCAGCGGATCGCCACCACCGCGGTGATCGAGGCGAGGGCCACCAGGGGGCCGGTGCCGATCGCGCCGGAGAGGGCGGAGGCCGGTAGCACCAACCCCGCCGCCGCGCTCACGGCGGCGACCACGGCCAGGGTGACGGAGACCGCCGCGGACCGCTGGTGCAGCCGGACCGTGAACAGGGCGACGACCAGCAGGTAGAAAGCCATTTCGTAGGACAGCGTCCACAGGACGATCAGCAGGTTGGGCGTTCCCAGCAGTTCCTGGAGCAGGGTGAGGTGGGCGAGGGCGGTGGTGGCGGCGTTCCGCCCACCGCGGACCTCCGCGAACCCGAGCAGTCCGGCGGCCAGGAGCGCGGTGACCACCGCCGCCCACAGCGGGTAGATGCGGAACACCCGGCCGATCCAGAAGGTCCGGACGTTCCCTCGCCGCTCCAAGGACGCCGGGACGATGTAGCCGCTCACCAGGAAGAACACCATGATGCCGTACCTGCTGGTGCTGAACTCCTGCACCAGTTCCCGCCGGAACCCCGGCAGGTACGAGTACGACGAGTGGTCGAGGACCACGACGAGCGCCGCGATGCCGCGCAACGCGTCCAGCCAGCCCAACCGCGACGGCTCGGCGGGTGTCGCGGTCGAGGGCGGTCGGGGAGGCGCCGGGGCCGACTGCTCCGGCGCACGGGACGCGGTGAGGGGTTCGGGTTCTATGCCTCCGTCACGGCCGCCGGGTCGCCGGGGTTGTCGGACGCCCGCTCATTGAACGGAATAAGGTCGTTCGTCGAACGAAAGACATTTGTCCGGATTGGTGGCCGCAGGCGGTTCGACGCATTGTTCGGCGCGCTGCGAAGCACCGGTCTCACCATTGCCGGTCCGGTTCTCCCGTACCGGGCGCGTGGTCCATCCCCGTTGGTGCGTATGAACTAACTCTCCTGTGGAGATCGTCAACCATTGTCGGGACGATTAGTTTATTAGCTTCCCGAAATAATTGGGCTTGATGGAACCCTTTCTTGCGACTTTTTGTCAAAATATGCGGACTTTCGTTGACTCCGGACGAAAGTGTTCGTAACTTCGGCCTGGCTGCGGCGATCTCCCTGCCACCCCTAGAGGAGCGACGATGCTTCCGAATGTCGCCATACGCGGCCGTGCTCTCGCAAGGCCGTTCTCCCTGTTCACCGTTCTGCTCGTGGCGCTGCTGGGGCTGGTGGTCGCCACCCCGGCCCGTGCCGCCGTCCCGCCCCAGGAACCGGGCGTGACGCTGCGCGTGTTCGACGTGCAGACCAGCATGAGCCGGTTGTGCACGCTGAAGTCGGGCCAGACCCCCAACGTCGACAAGCTGATGCCGACGATCAACTGGTCCACCACGGACGAGTTCGTCGTCAACGACTACTTCGTGTCCGAGGTGACCGCCAACATCAACATCGCCACGGCGGGCACCTACCAGTTCCGGCTGACGAGCGACGACGGCTCGCGCCTGTCGGTCGACGGCAACCGGGTCATCGACAACGACGGTCTGCACGGCCCCACGGCGGTGACGGGTTCCGTCGCCCTGTCCACCGGCTACCACGCCCTGCGGATCGAGCAGTTCGAGAACGTCGGCGGCCAGCAGATCACCCTGGACTGGCAGCCGCCCGGCACGTCCGGTTTCGTCCTGGTGCCGAACTCGGTGCTCAGCACCGACTCCGGCGTGGTCCGCGTGACCGCGCCGGGCCGCAAGGACTGCGTGGGTGGCACGGACTCGCCCGGTGACGGCCTGCCGCTCGACGGCGTGTACCCCGGCTTCACCCTGACCGACCTGCGGCCCAGCGGTTTCCAGCCGCAGGTGACCGGGATGGACTGGCTGCCGGACGGCAGGATGGCCATCGCGACCTGGGGTGGTTCGAGCAAGACCCTGGGCGAGGTGCACCTGGTCTCCAACGCGACGGGGACCACGGACCCCTCGCGCGTCCGGACCCAGCGCATCGCCAGCGGCCTGAAGGAGCCGATGGGCATCAAGTACGTCGACGGCAAGCTGTACGTGTCGGAGAAGAACCGGCTCGTGGAGCTCAACGACACCAACGGCGACGGCGTGACCGACGACTACCGCACGGTCGCGACCTGGCCGTACGGCGGGAACTTCCACGAGTTCGCGTTCGGGATGCTGTACAAGGACGGCTTCTTCTACCTGAACCTGTCGGTGTCGATCAACGAGGGCGGTGCGACGACCGACCCGCAGCCCGCGGCGAACCGGGGCACCACGATCAAGATCGACAAGAACTCCGGCGCGGTGTCCTACGTGGCCGGTGGCCTGCGGACCCCGCACGGCATCGGCTGGGGCCCCGAGGGTGACATCTTCGTCACCGACAACCAGGGCGGCTGGCTGCCCGCGTCGAAACTGGTGCGGATCAAGCAGAACCGGTTCTTCAACCACTACATGAACCCGGCGGGCCCGTTCGACTCGCAGCCGGTCACCGCGCCGGTGGTGTGGTTGCCGCACAACGAGATCGCCAACTCGCCGAGCAACCCGGTCCAGCTCACCCAGGGCGTGTTCGCCGGTCAGATGGTCTACGGCGACGTGACCTACGGCGGCCTCCAGCGGGTGTTCCTGGAGAAGGTCAACGGCGAGTACCAGGGCGCTGTCTTCCGCATGACGCAGGGACTGGAGTCCGGCGTGAGCCGGATCAGCCTCGGCCCGGACGGCGCGATCTACACCGGCGGCATCGACGGCGGCGGCAACTGGGGCCAGCCCGGCAAGCTCGCCTACGGCATGCAGAAGGTGACGCCGAACGGCACGTCCGCGTTCGACATCCTCGCGATGCGGGCGGTGGCGGGCGGCTTCCAGCTGGAGTACACCCAGCCGCTGTCGGCCGCGACCGTCCAGGACCTGGCGAGCAAGTACCAGGTCCAGCAGTGGCGCTACGCCCCGACTGTCGCCTACGGCGGCCCGAAGATCGACGAGCAGACCCTGTCCGTCGGTTCCGCGACCGTGTCGGCCGACCGCAAGACCGTCACGCTCCAGATCCCCGGTCTCAAGGCCGGACGGGTCGTGCACGTCCGGTCGCCGCGGCCGTTCTCCTCCGAGGCGGGAACGTCCCTGTGGAGCACGGAAGCCTGGTACACGCTCAACTCCCAGGTCGGTGGCCCGCCGACCGCCGTGACCTACGAGGCGGAGCGCGCCGCCATCAGCGGTGGCGCCGAGATCACCACCAGCCGCCCCGGCTACACCGGGACCGGCTTCGTCTACGGCTACTGGAACCAGGGCGCCACTACGTCGTTCTCGGTGAACGCGGCCACCGCGGGCGCCTACAACGTGGCGCTGCGCTACTCCAACGGCCCCAACCCCTCCGCGGGGACCAAGTCGGTGAGCGTGTACGTCAACGGCACCAAGGTCCGGCAGGTGAGGTTGGCCAGCACGACGACCTGGGACGAGTGGTCGACCCAACCGGAGACGCTGAACCTGAACGCGGGCGCCAACACCGTCGCGTACAAGTTCGACTCCGGCGACGTCGGGAACGTGAACCTGGACAACATCACCGTCACGGCGGTGCAGCGGGTCCAACTGTTCGGCGGGTCCGACCTGAACGCCTGGGAGAAGCGCTCGGGCGGTGCCGCGACCTGGCCGGTGTCCGGCGGTTCGGTGGAGTCCAACGGCGGTGACATCCGGACGAAGGAGAAGTACGGCGACTTCCGCCTGCACGCCGAGTGGAACGAACCGAACTACCCGTCGACGGTCACCGGTCAAGCCAGGGGCAACAGCGGGATCTTCCTCCAGGAGCGCTACGAGCTCCAGATCCTGGAGTCGTTCGGGGACACCACCCTCGCGAACGACGAGGCGGGGTCGATCTACTCCAAGAAGGCCCCGGACCGCAACATGGCCACGGCTCCCCTGACGTGGCAGACCTACGACGTCACCTTCCGCGCCGCCCGGTACGACAGCGCGGGCGTCAAGACCGACAACGCCCGCGTCACGGTCGTCTGGAACGGTACGGTCGTGCACGACAACGTCGAGATCAACGGCGGCACCGGCGACAACGCGCCGGAGGACGCGTCGCCCGGACCCATCCGGTTGCAGGACCACGGCGATCCCGGTGAGAACCCGAGGTTCCGCAACATCTGGATCGAGCCCATCGCCTAGGAACCGGTGCTGCGGGGGCTTCCGGCCCTCGCAGCACCTCCTGGCGCATTCGGCCATTGAGCTGTTCCGCCCTCCCGGCCCGGCTTGTAGCCTCGAATCCGGAAATGAATCGTTTCAATCCGGTCCGGGAGGGTCAGCGCCCGGGGGTTGGGGGCTCGGGTGGTCGGCCGCTTGCGCAGCTCGTGGATCCGGATCGTCGTCGTGGTCTGCGCACTGGTGCCGCTCCCGGTGAGCCCGGCGGTCGGGACGACCGCCGCCGCGGCGCACCTGGAGGTCGGGAGGCTGAGCGCCGACCGGACGGTCGACCCGCTCGGCACCGACAACACCGCGCCCGCCCTGTCCTGGCAGGTGACCTCGCGGGACAACGGCGAGCGGCAGTCGGCCTACCGGGTGCTCGTCGCGAGCACCCCCGATCTGCTGAAGCGCGGTCGGCCCGACGTGTGGGACACCGGGCGGGTCGCGGGGGACGGCGTGGCCTCGGTGCCGTACGGCGGTCCCGAGCCGCGGGCCGGAGGCCGCTACTACTGGACCGTGCAGGTCTGGGACTCCCAGGGGCGGCGATCGGCCCTCGGTGAGGTCGCCTGGTGGGAGATGGGCCTGCGGGACGACTGGAAGGGCGCGGGCTGGATCGCCCCGGACACGGCGGACGACAAGTCGTGGTCGGACTTCACCCTGGACGTCGACTTCACCGTGCGGGCCGCGGCGGCGAGCGTGGTGTTCCGCGCGAAGGACCCCTCGAACTACTACCTCTGGCAGGTCAACGCCACCACCTCGCCCGGAAAGGTGATGCTGCGACCGCACGTCCAGGTCGACGGGCGGTTCAGCACCCTCGGCGAGGTCGACCTCGCCCCGGTCGTCACGCCCGCCACCCTGTACGACCGGCACCACCTGAGGGTCCGGGCCGCGGGTTCGACCATCACCACCTGGGTCGACGACGTCCAGGTCGACTCGCGCGTGGACACGGCGCACTCCAAGGGGACGCTGGGTTTCCGCTCCTCGGTCAGCGGCGGCGTGGCCGAACGGGCCCGCTACGACAACCTGGCGGTGCACGACCTCGCGGGCGGACCGCTGTTCTCCGACGACTTCTCGGTCGCGCCCGACCCGCTGTTCCCGCAGACCACGATCGTCGACGGGCAGCTCGAACCCACCGGTGACCCGACCCTGGTGCAGCGCGGCCCCGACGCCCCGTTGCTGCGCAAGGACTTCACCCTCGACAAGCCCGTGGCCCAGGCCCGCGCGTACGTCTACGGCCTCGGCTTCCACGAGCTGCGCCTCAACGGCGGCAAGGTCGGCGACCGGGTGCTGACGCCCGCGAGCACGCCGTACGACCGGCGCAACCTCTACGAGACCTACGACATCACCGCGTCCGTCCGAAGTGGACCCAACACCGTCGGGATCTGGCTCGGCAACGGCTACGGCGCGCGGTACAACCCCTACGGCTTCCGCTGGCTCGGTCCGAAGCAGGCCATCGCGCTGATCGACGTCACCTTCACGGACGGCACCCGGCGCGGCATCACGACCGACGGGACCTGGAAGTGGTCCAGCGGGGCCGTGGTCGCCAACGACATCTACGCCGGTGAGACGTACGACGCCCGCCGGGACCAACCCGGTTGGGACGCGCCGAACTTCGACGACTCCCGGTGGCTACCGGTGCGCGCCGCGACCGCGCCGAGCGACGACCTCGCCCCCAACACGATGCCCGCGGTGCGCGTGACGGAGACGCTGCGGCCGGTGGCGCTCACCGAACCCAGGCCGGGCGTGTTCGTGTACGACCTCGGCCAGAACATCGCGGGATGGACCCGCCTGCGCGTCACGGGACCGGCGGGAACCGCGGTCCGGATGCGCACCGCGGAGGAACTCGGCCGGGACGGCCTGCTCGACGTGACCACGAACCGGAACGCCGCGGCGACCGACACCTACGTCCTCGCGGGTCGCGAGCAGGGCGAGACGTACGAGCCCCGGTTCACCTACCACGGGTTCCGCTACGTGGAGGTCACCGGTTTCCCCGGCAGGCCGGGCCTGGACAGCCTCGACGGGCGGGTGGTGCACGCCGACGTGCGGTCCACGGGCACGTTCGAGTCCTCCAGCGAACTGCTCGACCGGATCCGGCGCAACAACCGGTGGAGCGTCCTGAACAACTCGATGAGCCTGCCGACCGACACCCCCGTCCGCGACGAGCGGACCCCGCCCGCCATGGACGTGCAGGCCTACCACGAGGCGTCCGTCCGGGAGTTCGACCTGAACTCCTTCTACGCCAACTACCTGCGCGACCTCCCGCCCGGTACCGCGCTGCCCAGCGACGCGGTCAAGGCGCAGTACCCCGACATGGCGGGCGGGCAGGTCACGCTGGCGTGGACGCTCTTCGAGGAGTACGGCGACCGCGCGACCCTCGCCGAGACCTACCCGGCCATGAAGGCGTTCGTGGACCGCAACGCCGCCGACGTCCCGGCCCGGATCTGGCCCGCGAGCCAGGGCTTCGGCGACTGGTGCCCACCGGACCACGGCCCGGAGTCCAACGGCGGCATGGGCAGCCCGGCCGCCGGTGACTGCTTCAGCGAGGTGTCGCTGGTCAACACCGCCCTCTCGTTCCAGCAGGCGTCGAACGTCGCCAAGGCGGCGACCGCCCTCGGCCACCCGGACGACGCCCGCCGCTACACCGACCTCGCCGAGAGCATCAAGACCGCCTTCAACGCGCACTTCCTCAGCGCCGATGGCACGACGTACGGCAGCGGCCGCCAGGTCACCAGCGTGCTGCCGCTGGCCTTCGGCCTGGTGCCTCCCGAGCGCGTACAAGCGGTCGGCGAGCGGTTGGTGGCCACCATCCTCACGAAGGACGGCGGCCACCTCGACACGGGCATCTTCGGCACCCGCCACCTCGTGGACGCCCTGGCCAGGATCGGCCGGGTCGACGTCGCGATGACCGTGTTGCACCAGGAGACCTATCCGGGGTTCGGCTTCGAGATCGCGCACGGCGCGACGACCTCGTGGGAGCAGTGGCTCTACAACTCGTCCATGGAGACCCACGACCACGCGATGTTCGCCGGGGTCAACGCCTCCCTCTACACGGTCCTGGGCGGGATCGAGCCGACCTCACCCGGCTACCGCACGGTGACCATCGCGCCTCAGGCGCCCGCCGGACTGGACCACGTCTCGGCGTCCGTCGACACGGTCCGCGGCGCGGTCTCGTCCAGTTGGCGCCGTACCGGCGGCGAGTTCACCCTGACGGTGACCGTGCCGGTCAACACGACCGCCACGGTGGTGGTTCCGCTCCAGGGCGATCACCGGATCCGGGCCACCACCGGGGCGGAACCCGTGGGCGTCGACGGCGGGACGGCCCGCTACGAGGTGGGCTCGGGCAGGTGGACGTTCCGCGTCCGTTGAGGACGGTCACTTCGCCGCGGACCGGATCTCGCACTCCTTGGCGTGCTCCAGACCCAGGGAGATGGACTGCTCGTCGTTGTTGGGCCCGCCGAACGCGTAGCTGATGGTGGCCGCGCCGGGTTCGTTCACCACCTCGACGTACCGGACGCCCTTCTCCCGCAGGCACAGCACGACCCGGTTGGCGAAGTCGAGCGCTTCCGGGTTGGTCGAGTCCCGCTCCCACGGCGGCAGCGGGTCCTTCGACTCGCACGCCTTGAGCGCCCGGTCCACCTCGTCCTTCGCCGGCTCCGGACGGCCGCTGCCGGGCTGGGCACGGCCCTTCGGGTCCAGTCCGAGGTCGGCCATGCACCGCTTCCACGGGGCGGTCAGCGCCTCGTAGTCCTCCGGCGTCATGTCGAGCCGTTCGCGCGGCCGTTGCTCCTCGGCCGCGGACGCCGACGTCGGGCTGCTCGCCGGGGTCGACAGGGACGCGACCTCCGACGCCTTCGGGCTCGGCGCGGAGCAGGCCGCGAGCGCCAGCAGCGCGACCGGCAGGAGGAGGATCTTCATCGGTTGTCCCAATCAGTTCTGGGAGTCAGCCATCCGGCAGACTCCTGGTGGTAGCAGACCGGCAGGTGAGCACTCCGGTTTCCTGGACGCTTGAGTCCTGGGGAAAGACCGTGCCCCTGCCGGTAGGCCGGGAGAGTTGATCGCTGCTGGGATGTCGTGCCCGCCCGTTTGTGGCGTGAGTACCACGTGATTAGGTCGCTGATGGTTCTCCCGCGGGCTGCACAGGGTGATCGGCATCGATGGCGGGAGGATCGTTGCGACTGTTCGTAGGGGATGACCGGGCCCGGGACCACCACGACGTGGAGGTGCTGGACGACTCCGGCCGCAAGCCGGCCAAGGCACGATTGCTGCGGCCGGTTGCCGGCGACAGCGTCGAGGCTGACGCGGTCAAGGTGGTGGCCCGCATCCACAAGACCCTGATCCGGGAACGGGCCCGCCACACTCAACGGTTGCGGCACGCGCTTCTCGACTACTTCCCCGCCGCGCTGGCCGCGTTCACCGATGAGGTCGTGCTGTCCCAACCAGGTGTGGGACCGGTCCTCGGTGCTCGGGTGCTCGCGGAGTTCGGCGACGACCCCACCCGCTACGCCACCGCCAAAGCCCGCAAGAACTACGCGGGCACCTCCCCGATCACCCGCGCCTCGGGCAAGAAGAAGGTCGCCCCCTGGTCGCATCACGCCGAGGACCTCGCTGCTTGACATCTACCCTCCTGCAATGTCTTTCACGGTGCGGAAAGCGCCTCGGTCGGGGTGAGTCGGGCGGCGCGGATCGAGGGGTAGAGGCCGGCGAGCGCGCCGACGACGAGTGCGGACAGCGGGCCTCCGGTCAGGGTGGGCGGGGGGATCACGACCGGCCAGTCGTGGACGGCGGAGTAGCCCGCTACGCCGAGCACGCCGAGGACCGTGCCCGTCACGCCGCCGAGACCGGACAGCAGGACGGCCTCGGTGAGGAACTGGCCGCGGATGTGGCCGCGGGTGGCGCCCAGGGCCCGGCGGAGGCCGATCTCGCGGCGGCGTTCGAGCACGGAGATCACCATCGTGTTCGCCACGCCCACGCCGCCGACCAGCAGCGCCACCCCGGCGAGGCCGAGGAGGAGGGCCGAGTACGAGTTCTGGGTGGCGCGCTTGGCGGCCAGGGCGTCGGACGGGCGGCTCACCTGGACCAGGCCGGGGACCTCGGGGTA
>DATMCA010001337.1:0-3034 GCA_035559015.1 Umezawaea sp.
GGTGGACCTGTACTTGGCCCTCCAAGCCGGGCCGTCCGCGCCGTAGACTCCCCGGTATGGCCGAGGTTCCGGTGCAGAACCTGGTGCTGTACGCCGTCGTGGCGACCACACCGGTCGTGCTGGGCTGGGCGGCGGTCGTGGCCCCGAAACTGGTCCGACGGCTCCGGCGGCGTCCGCCCGCGACACCGTCCGGGCCGTCGATCGAGCACCTGTCAGCGGACCTGCGCCGCGTGCACCGGCTGCTGGCGGGGTTCGAGTCGGGCACCCCGGCCGTTCGCCGTCGGGGCACGCGGCAGGCCTACGACGCGCTGCTGGTGCAGGCGTGCCGGGCCGTGGAGGTCGAGCACCGGCTGGACTCCCTGCCCGAGGGCATGGACCGCGAACTGGAGCGGCTGCGCGTCGAGGAGTCCTTGCGGTCGGCGGGACTCGTCATCCCGTAGACCCACGACCGTGGAGGAACCTGTACAGGGCAGGCCCCTCCACGGCGCTTCCGGCGACGGGGGACGTCACCGGGCTTGTTGCCACGGCACTCTGGTCGGGCGCTGGCCGGTCAGGAGGAACTCCTCGATGGCGGCGGCCAGGGTCGGCACGGGGATCTCGCAGTGCGTGGGGAACTCGATCCCCGCGTACACGGTCCGCTGCGGCGGGCCCTCGCCCAACGTGACCCAGGTGCCGTTCGTGGTGTCGGTGTAGAGGATCGCGCCCCGGTCACCCCGCACCCCGACCGTCACCTCGTGGTCCGGGTAACCGGAGTCCAGGGTGGGACGGTCGGTGTGGATGAGGAGTGCGTTGTCGCTGCGTGGATCGGTGAGGCGGTCGAGCAGGCGGTGGACGTCGTCGCCCTGGCGCAGTTCGTCGACCTGGCCGAGCCAACTCCGGTTGCCCGCCACGGCCACCGAGTAGTGCGCCTCGATCACGGCCCTACTCCTTGCAGGTCTTGTTGGTGTTGACGCAGTTCACCAGTCGCTTCATGATCTGGTCGGACATGACGTTGGCGAAGTCGTCGTGGTCGGTCAGCGGGTCGTGCTTCTCGGCCGGGAACGAGTCGACCTTGTACTGGCCCGCCTGCTGCACGTCGGCCGGGATGGCGTAGGTCAGCGTGATGCGGAGCTGCGGGATGGCCTGGAAACCGTTCTGGCACTGGCCGTTGGCGTCGGCGAACGCGACGTGGTCGCGGTGGTTCGCGCTGTCGGTGTTCTTGCCGTCCCAGCAACCCGGGAAGTCGTGGATCCGCTTGACGTCGGCGCCGTTCGGGCAGATCGGGTACTTGTCGAGCAGCACCTTGTCCTCGAAGCCCGCGCAGGTCCAGGAGGCCTTGGTGTTCTTGTCGCCGTTGATGGAGCGCTTCGCGTCGCCGTAGAGGATCTTCAGGAACTTGGGCATCGCGACGACTTCACCGACGGGGCTGCCGCGGAACGTGAGGTCCGCCGCCTTCGGCTCCTGGATCACGCCGTCGTTGCCGGGGAGGTCCTCGGCCGCGTCCGCGCCCAGGTTCGCCTCGTTCTGGGCCGCGTCCGCCGCGGCCTGGCCGTCCTGCGCGCCCGCGTTCTGGTCCGCGCCCGCGTTCTGGTCGGCGGCGTTCGCGTCGGCGGTGTCCTGGGCGGCCTGGTCCTTGTTCTGCTGCCCCTGCTTGTTCTGCTGACCGTTGCGCTGGTTGGCGTTCTGGTCGTTGCCGTTCTGGTCGTTGTCGCGCTGGCCGTTCTGCTTCAGGCCCTGCGGCTGGTCGTTCTGGTTGCCGCCGCGCTGGTTGTTGGCGCCTGGCTGGTTCTGGCCGTTGCGCTGGTTGTTGCCGCCCTGCTGCTGGTCGTTCGCGCCCTGCTGGTTGTTCGCGCCCTGCTGCTGGTTGCGGTTGCCCTGCTGCTGCTTCTGGCCCGCCTGCCCGCTGGCGGGAGCCGCTTCGCTCGCGGCCGCACCCTCTCCGGCGGCGGCTTCCTCTTCACCCTTGTCGATCCGGATGACCGGCCAGAAGTAGGCCGACTTGTCACCGTTCTTGCAGGTGGTGCCACCCGCCTGGAGGCTCTGGTTGCTGGAGTTGGCGTCGGTCGTCAGGTTGCCGACGTAGTCGTGGAGGTGCTCCGCGCCGTTGTTCACACCGGGCGCCGCGATGAAGTTGTCACCGTTGAAGTGCTTGTTCTCGTTCAGACCGCAGTCGACGGTGAACGTGCCGGTGGTCGCGTCCTGCTGCGGCTTCGGGGTTTTGACGTTGGCCTTGACCGTGGTGATGTCGACGAACAGCGATTTGTCAGCGCCGTCAGCACGAGCTTCCCCTTGGTCCCCGGTGGTGGTGAACGCGACGGCCAGACCAACCGTGAGTGCCAATCCGGTCATTCCCGCTGTCAGCTTCGCGCGGCGGGAGAAGGTGTGCCGTCCCTGGGAACGCGTCATGTGATGTGTCACCTCGTCGTTTGGTACGCGCAGAGCGCTTCGATCCCCGGCCGCCTGACGGCGGTGGACACAGGGGCATACGTACCAATGCCCTCCCGATGCTCCTCCGCGATCCCGTCGTTACCGTTCCGTTACCTGCATTAAGGCGGGCAAATCGGACGCGAGCGGGGTGTGACGTGGGGTTTCACGGTTCTTTCACGGTTGGTGAATGAGCACCGACTTGAACCGGATTTAAGGCCGGTGTGACGCCGACCGGTGTAGATCGCGCGGTCTGGCGGAAGTCGTTGGGGGACATGGGTTTCCATCCCGAACCCAGCGGTGCGTCGAGAGGCAGGGGGAGTGGGACGGGCTCGACCACCACCTCCCGTTCCGGCACGTCGAGACCCAGGATCCGGTGAATCGCCAACCGGAGAACGGTTGCC
This sequence comes from Umezawaea sp., assembly GCA_035559015.1. Lineage (GTDB taxonomy): Bacteria > Actinomycetota > Actinomycetes > Mycobacteriales > Pseudonocardiaceae > Umezawaea. Next base: position 2,808 of record DATMCA010001337.1, read on the forward strand.
GCGGAGCCCGGTCGGGACGTGATCGCCTCGGTGATCACCTCGTGGCCACCGGTCGCGGTTTCCAGTTGCGGCAGCAGCGGCCGGGACACGTCGAGCACCGTCGCGCGTCGGGCCAGTTCGTCGGCCGGACTGCCCTCCCGCACGTTCGTGGAGGGCACCAGCGCGATCCGCCGTCCGATCGCCGCCGCGTACTGCGTGGTGGACCCGTGGTCACCGAGCACGACGTC
>DATMCA010001338.1:0-2809 GCA_035559015.1 Umezawaea sp.
AGTCGGTCGCCCGTACAGACGAGACCGAGCGGCTGCTCGCAATGGCCGCCGCCGACGATCTGGTGGCCGCGGTAGTCGGCTGGGTGGACCTGACAGCCGACGTATCCGCCCAGCTGGATCGGCTGCGCGGCGGACACGGTGGGCGCCTGCTGCGCGGAGTGCGGCACCTCGTACAGGACGAGCCGGATCCGCGCTGGCTGCTCCGCGATGATGTCCTGGCCGGCCTGGAAGCTCTCGCGAACGCCGAACTGCCGTACGACTTCCTCGTTCGTCCGCCGCAGCTACCATCAGCTATAGAGCTGTCGCGGCGCCTGCCTGGCCTTCGGCTCGTGCTCGACCATGCGGGCAAGCCGCAACTGGCCTCGGGTGATCTTGAGGGCTGGTCACACGATGTCCGGGACTTGGCCCGTTCGGAACAGGTCGTCTGCAAGGTCTCCGGGCTGATCACGGAGGCTGACCACCAGCGCTGGTCGGTGGCAGATCTCCGACCCGCGTGGGAGACCGTACTCGACGCCTTCGGACCACGCCGCCTACTGTTCGGCTCAGACTGGCCGGTCTGCCTACTGGCCGCTAGCTGGGAGCGCTGGGCGGCCACCATCGCTGAATTTCTCGCACCCTTGTCACCTGACGAGGCGGACGCCGTGTTGAGGACCACTGCGACCGCGACCTACGGGCTCGACGGCCTCGTCGATGCGGCCATTGACCACCACCAGCACCAGGAGGACCAGTTGTGACCACAATCCCTGCACCCGTTACATCGACCGGCGGCGACTCGGCAGAGTTCGATGGGGTACGCGCCCTCGTCACCGGCGGCGCCAGTGGAATCGGCCGAGCCATCACTCGCGCGCTGCGGATGCGAGGCGCAACGGTGGCGTCCCTAGACCTGCGACCACTGTCCGAGGCCGAAGAGGAGATCCTCGAGATTGCCTGTGATGTCGGCAACGACATTTCGGTACGCGAGGCGGTAGCCGAGGTAGCCGAGCGGTTTAGCGGCCTCGACGTCGTGGTTTCCAACGCCGGCATCGGCTCCACCGGTGGGGTGGAGGACGTCACGGACGAGGAGTGGCACCACATCCTGGACATCAACGTGGTCGGCACGGCCCGCCTGGTGCGCGCGGCGCTGCCCCATCTTCGCCAGTCAGCGTCCACCGGACGTGCAGCCGTTGTGTGCACGGGCTCCATCGCCGCCTGGAGCGGCTTGGTCAAGCGCGCAGCGTACAGCGCCAGCAAGGGTGCCCTGCACGCACTCGTTCTCGCGATGGCAGCCGACCTCGTACGCGAGGGCGTCCGCGTCAACGCCGTTGCGCCCGGCACCGCCGACACTCCCTGGGTCCAACGTCTGTTGGCCGCCGCGCCCGACCCGGACGCGGCTCTTGCTGCCCTGCGCGCCCGACAGCCGACCGGCCGCCTCGTCACCGCAGAAGAGGTCGCCCACGCGGTGTGCTACCTCGCCAGCCCGCTCGCTGGAGCCACCACCGGCACCATCCTGCAGATTGATGGCGGCTCGCACTCACTCGTCTTGCCGCCTGCGCAATAGGCGCGTAACCACCATGACCTCAGCCAGCGCCCTGCCGCGTCGGGAGATCCGCCGCACCGGCGTGCACCTGACCACCCTCGGGTTCGGCGCCGCCCCCATCGCCAACCTGTATAGCGCCGTCGACCAAGCGACCGCCCGCGCCACAATCGATGCGGCCTGGGAAGGCGGCATCCGCTATTTCGACACCGCACCGCACTACGGCCTCGGGCTGTCGGAGGGACGCTTAGGCGAGGCGTTGCGCGATAGGTCGAGGGACGAGGTGGTCATCAGTTCCAAGGTCGGCCGTCTGCTCGTACCGCGCACACCTCCACTACCGCGCGACGATGACCTATTTGATGTGCCGGGCGACCTGACCCGCCGCCGGGACTACAGCCGCGACGGCGTTCTGCGCTCACTGGAGGCGACGCTGCAGCGGACGGGCCTCGACCGGGTCGATGTCGTGTACGTCCACGACCCCGACGAGCACTGGCAGGAGGCGGCGGAGGAAGCGGTGCCCATGCTCGTGGAATTGCGCGAGGCCGGCGTCGTGGGCGCAATCGGCGTAGGCATGAACCAGTCCGCGATGCTGGCTCGTTTCATCCGGGAGACCGACGTCGACGTTGTCATGCTCGCGGGGCGCTACACACTCCTAGAGCAGGGGGCGGCCGACGATCTGTTGCCGACGGCCCTCGAGCAGGGCCGATCAGTGGTTGCCGCAGCCGTCTTCAACTCCGGCCTTCTGGCCCGCGAGGATGTTCCGGACACCGCGACGTATGAGTACGGGCAGGCCTCCCCCGAGGTGCGGGCGCGAGCACGGCTGCTGGCCTCGGTCTGTCGCGAACACGGCACGACGCTGCCAGCGGCGGCGATCCACTTCCCCCTCCGCCACCCTGCCGTCGCGAGCGTCGTGGTGGGCATGCGGAACCCCGAGGAGGTCCACCACAACCTTGTGGCACACGCCCAGCAGGTACCCGACGACTTGTGGGCCGATCTAGAAGACCGAGGCCTCCTACGACCCGTGGGTTGAATGGCCCGATCTACCGTGCGATGCCGAGCCGGTACGCGGCCTGGTTCCAGCGGATCTCATTGCCGAAGCTACGGGCAGTCGTGTTGGCGTCGATGATCAACAGCTCGGTGCCGACCATGGCGGCGAGGTCGGCGATCTCTTCGGTGGTCACCGACTGCGACAGCACGGTGTGGTGCGGCCCGCCGGCGGTGAGCCAGCACTCGGCTGCGGTCGCCAGGCTCGGGTGGGGCGTCCACACTGCCCGGGCCACTGGCAACTTCGCCAGT
>DATMCA010001339.1:0-3115 GCA_035559015.1 Umezawaea sp.
CGTCGGAGATGAGCAGCACCAACGGGATGAGGAACTCGTTCCACGTCCAGATGAAGAAGAACACCAGCAGCAGCCCCAGCGTGGGCCTGCTGATCGGCACCACGATCCGCACCAGCACCTGCCACCGGTTCGCGCCGTCCACCCGCGCCGCCTCCAGGACCTCCCGCGGGAACCCGCTGAGCGTCGACGACAGCAGGTAGGTGCCGAACGCGGCCTGGACGATCGTGAACACGACGACCACCCCGAGCCGGGTGTCGTACAGGTCGACCTGCTTGAACAGGTGGTACAGCGGGTAGATGAGGGCCTCCTGGGGCAGCGTGTTCGCGATCAGGAACAGGGTCAGCACCCACAGCCGTCCCCTGATCCGGCCGATGCCCAGCGCGTAGGCGTTCAACACCGAGACCACGACCGCCAGCACGGCGACCGACCCGGCGATGACGAAGCTGTTGAGGAGCTTGGTCCCGAAGTCGACGCGCTGCCAGAAGTCGACGATCCCCCGCGTGTACAGCTCGTCCGGCACCGAGAGGGGACCCGAGGTGGCGTACTCCGCGGGCGACTTCAGCGCGTTCAGGACGATGATCGCGAACGGGACCAGCATGACGGCCGCGAGCAGGACCAGCCCGCACAGCACCAGGTACCCCGCCGGGTCGCGCCGGTGTCGCGGGTGGACGGTCGTCATCAGCGCTCCTCCCCCCGGTTCTGCACGCGCAGGAAAACGGTCGTCAGCAGCAGGATCAGCACCGTGAGCACGGTCGCGATCGCCGCGCCGTAGCCGACCCTGGTCTTCTCGAAGAAGTTCTGGAAGGACGAGTACGACGGCACGGTCGTCGCCCCGCCGGGGCCGCCGCCGGTCAGCACGTAGATCGGCCCGAACACCTTCAGGGCCGCGATGGAGCAGGTCAGCAGGACCACGAACAGCTCGGGGCGGAGCTGCGGGACGGTGACGTGCCAGAACCGGCCGAACCACGACGCGCCGTCGAGTTCGGCGGCCTCCAGCAGCGCGGGGTCGATCCGCCGCATCCCGGCCATGAAGATGACCACCGGGTAGCCGAGCTGGATCCACGCCAGCACCCCCATCACGCTGTACAGCGCGATGTCCGGGTCGCCGAGCCAGTCCCTCGCCAGGGATCCGAGGCCCACGGCGTCGAGGAACGCGTTGAGCGCACCGCCCTTCGGCGCGAGGATCCAGCTCCACACGATCCCGGCGACCGCGATCGGCAGCACCTGCGGCAGGTAGACGCACGCCCTCAGCACCGACGCGGCACGCGGGCCGAACCTCGTGCCCACGTGGTCGAACAGGGCCGCCGCGATGACCAGCCCGGCGGCCGTCGGCAGGACCGCCATCGCGACGACCAGGCCGACGTTGTGCCGGAACGAGGCCCAGAACGCCGCGTCGGCGAGCAGCCCGCGGTAGTTCTCCAGGCCGATCCACCGCGGCTCCCCCACCCCGCTCCAGCGGGTGAGGCTGATGCCGACGTTCATGGCGAACGGCACGAGGACGACGGCGACCAGGAGCACGGCACCGGGGATCAGGAACAGCGGGTAGGTCCCTTGTCCCCCAAGGCGTCCACGACGTGGCGCGGACGACGTGGACGGCCGGCCCACGGCCGCGGTGGCGCTCATCCGCCGATGGTGGCGCGGTTCTCCGCGTACGGCTTCGCCACCTCGGCCAGCACCTGGTGGGGTGTGGCGGCGCCGGTGATGAGCTTCTGCGTCGCGGACACCAGGACGGCGTAGAAGCCGGGGGCGGGCCAGTCCGGGTAGTACGCCAGCCCGTCGTTCCGCACGAGGGTGTCGAAGTCGCCGATCACGGCCTTCAGCGCGGGGTCGGTGATCTCCCCCGTGCCGGGCGACAACGGGACCCCGCCCGCGTCGCGGAGCTTGTCCTGGATCTCCTGCGACAACGTGATGTCGATGAAGTCGTAGGCCAGCTCCTTGTTCTTGGAACCCGCCGGGACGACCCACAGGTTGCCGCTGGACCCGGCGCTCATCCTGTTGCCGGGCCAGGGGAAGGACCCCCACCGGAAGTCCTTGATCCCGCTCTTGAGGCGACCCTGCCACCAGGTGCCGGACACCATGATCGGGTACTTGCCCTGCATGAAGGCGATCCCCATGTCCTCGGCCTTCATGCCGCTGGACTCCGCGCCGAGGTAGCGCTTGGCGACCCAGTCGGCGAACGTCGTGGCGCCGTGAACCCATGCGGCGTCGTGGAAGTCGACGTCGCCGGTGTAGCGCTGGTAGCGGTCCACCCAGCCGCGGTCGGCCTTGCCCAGCGCGAGCTGGTACAGGATCTGCTGGGCCGGGTACTCCGCGCCGCCGACGGCCAGCGGGGTCAAGCCCGCGGCGACGAACGCGTCCATCACCGCGGTGAACTCGGCGAGGGTGGTGGGCACCGCGAGACCGCGGGCGGCGAACGCGTCCTGGTTGTAGTAGACGGTCACGTACTCCGCGTAGTTCGGCACGCCGAACCACCTGCCGGAGCCCATGACGCCCCGGTCGTCGTACCTGGCGGTCGTCTGGATGCCCGCCGCCATGCGCTTGTCCCACCCCCGTGCGGCCGCCTGCTCGCTCAGGTCGGTCAGCAGGCCCTGCTTGGACAGCAGTCCGGTGGTCGCGTTGCCCTTGTTGTACTCCAGGATGTCCGGGGCCTCGTCGGAGTTGAGGACCATCGGAGCGGTCTTCTGGACCTGCTCGAAGCCCTTGGCCTCGAACTCGACCTTCACGCCGGGATGGGTGGCCTCGAACTTCGCGATGGCGGCGTTCCAGGCCACTCCCATCGCACTCTCCGGCCCCTCGTAGTGCCAGAGCCTGAGCGTGTTCGGGTCCGAGTCGCCGGGGGATCCACCGCACCCCGCCAGCACCATCACCGAAACCACCAGCGCGGCGAGAACTCGTGCGACCATCGAGGTTTCCTCCCCGGAAGAATGCGGCGGAAAACCGGACGACTCGCGCCCCACTCGGGGCTCCGACCTGACCTAATCAGTTCTAGGAGTGAGCCATCCGGCAAACTCCTGGTGGGCAGCCGACCTGCAGGTGAGCACTCTCCTGACCTGGACGCTTGAGTCCTGTTGAAAGACAGTGCCCCTGCCGGTAGGGCTGGAGATTCGATCGCTGA
>DATMCA010001340.1:0-2766 GCA_035559015.1 Umezawaea sp.
GACCCGCACGGTCGGTTGGTTCACCAGCGTCCAGCCCGTTCGGCTGCCCGCCGACGGCGACCTGCGGACCGTCAAGGAACGCCTGCGGGCCGCGCCGGACAACGGCCTCGGCCACGGGATGCTGCGCTACCTCAACGCCCAGACCGCGCCGCTGCTGGCGACCGCCGCGCAGGCGCAGGTGCTGTTCAACTACTTCGGCCGGTTCAGCGCCGGTCAGGACGCCGACTGGCGGCCTTCGTCCGAGACCGTCTCCGCCCGCTACGACGACGACCTCGCGCTGCCGTACCAGGTGCAGCTCGACGTCGTGTGCGAGGAGACGCCGCGCGGCCCGGAACTGGTCGCGACCTGGCTGTGCCCGTCCACCGTGGACGACGGGCTGGTCGACCGGTGGACGGCCGCGCTGCGCGAGTCGGCGGGCACGTCCGCCGGGCTCACGCCGTCGGACCTCACCACGATCACGTTGTCCCAGGCCGAGATCGACCGGGTCGCCGAGGTCAGCCCGGTGCCGGTGGAGGACATCTGGCCGTTGGCGCCGTTGCAGGAGGGCATCTACTTCCACGCCAGCTACGACCGGAGCGAGCTGGACGTCTACACCGCCCAGGACACGTTCGACCTCGACCACCGGCTCGACGTCGACCGGCTCCGCGTGGCGTGCGCCGCGCTGCTGGCCAGGCACCCCAGCCTGCGGGCCGGGCTGACCAGCGACGGCCTGTCCGGGCCGGTGCAGTTCGTCGGCCGCGCGCCCGAGGTGCCCATAGAGGTGCTCGACTTCACCGGTCTGTCCGATGTGGACGACCGGATGGAAGCCCTCAAGGCCGAGGACCGCGGGCGGCGGTTCGACCTCGCGCACCCGCCGCTGTGCAGGCTCAAGGTCATCCGGCTCGGACCGGACCGCGACCGGCTCATGCTCAGCCACCACCTCGTGCTGTGGGACGGCTGGTCGCAGGGCCTGTTCCTGGAGGAACTGCTCGGCCTGTACGAGACCGGCGGTGACGCCACGGGTCTCGCCGAGCCCGGCACCTACCGCGACTACCTGACCTGGCTGGGGGAGCAGGACGTCGACGAGGCCAAGGCCGCGTGGAACCGGGCGCTGTCCGGCCTCGCCGAGCCGACGCTGGTCGGCCCGGCGAACCGCGGTGGCGAGCCGGCGATCCCGAACCGCTGCCACGTCGAGCTGTCCGACGAGTTCGGCGACCGGCTGCGCGCCAAGGCCCGCAGGCACGGCGTCACGCTGAACACCGTGCTCAACGCGGCGTGGGCGCTGGTCCTGTCGGCGGAGGTCGGCAGGCAGGACGTCGTGTTCGGCACGACGGCCGCCGGTCGACCCGCCGAGGTCCGCAACGTCGAGAACGCTATCGGCATGTTCCTCAACACCGTGCCGGTGCGGGTCGCGTTCAACCCGCGCGAGTCCGTGCTGGAGTTGCTGCGGCGCATCCAGTCCGAGCGCGCCGCGCTGATGAGCCACGAGTACCTGGGTCTCGGCGACGTGCAGCGCGAGAGCGGGCACACGACCCTGTTCGACACGCTGTACGTGCTCCAGAACTTCGCCGACGAGGACGGGTTCGGGCAGCTCAAGGAGCGGCACGGCATCACGGCCGTCGGCAGCGTCGACTCGACGCACTACCCGATGACGCTGGTCGTCACGCCGGGCCGCCGGGTGCGGATCGCCCTGGACCACCGGCCCGACCTGATCGACGCCGACCGGGCGTCGACCGCGCTGACCCGCTTCACCACGGCGTTGGAGCGCCTGCTGGCCGACGTGTCCGCGCCGGTCGGGACGCTGGACCTGCTGACGGACGACGAGAACGCGCTGCTGGCGGCCGAGTGGGACGCGAGCGCGAACCCCGTGCCGGACCAGACGATCGCGGACCTGCTGGCGGCCCAGGTCGCCCGCACGCCGGACGCGGTCGCGCTGGTGTTCGGCGAGCAGCGGCTGACCTACGCGGAGTTGGACGGCCGGATCAACCAGCTCGCCCACCTGCTGATCGCTCGCGGTGCGGGGCCGGAACGCGTTGTCGCGCTGGCGTTGCCGCGCTCGACCGAGATGGTCGTGGCGCTGTTCGCGGTGCTCCGCACCGGAGCCGCGTACCTGCCGCTGGACCTGGACCACCCGCTGGACCGGCTCCAGTTGATGATCGACGACACCGACCCGGTGTGCCTGCTGTCCAAGGGGGCGGCGCTGTCGGCGCCGACCGTGCGGCTGGACGACCTCGACGTGCTGGCCGAGTACCCGACCACTCGGCCGGAGGTCTCGTTCAGCCTGGAGCACCCGGCGTACGTGATCTACACGTCCGGCTCGACGGGCAAGCCGAAGGGCGTCGTCACGCCGTACCGCGGCCTGACGAACATGCACCTCAACCACCAGGGCGCGATCTTCGCCCCGGCCATCGAGGCGGCTGGCGGACGGCGGCTGCGGATCGCGCACACCGTGTCGTTCGCGTTCGACATGTCGTGGGAGGAGCTGCTGTGGCTGGTGGAGGGCCACGAGGTGCACGTGTGCGACGAGGAGCTGCGCCGGGACGCCGAGGCCCTGGTGGCGTACTGCGACGAGCACCTGATCGACGTGGTCAACGTGACGCCGACCTACGCGCACCTGCTGATCGAGGAGGGCCTGCTCGACGGGCACGTGCCCGCGCTGGTGCTGCTCGGTGGCGAGGCCGTGTCCGACGCGGTGTGGAACCGGCTGCGCGACAAGCCCGGCACGTACGGCTACAACCTGTACGGGCCCACCGAGTACACGATCAACACCCTGGGCGCGTCCACTGA
>DATMCA010001341.1:0-17396 GCA_035559015.1 Umezawaea sp.
GACGGGCGCGATCCTGATCGGCGCACCGGACGCCGCCGCGGCGATCACGCAGCTGTACGACCGCGGGTTGGCGGCACCCACGGATCGGCTGGCGTTGCTGCTGGGTCGTGCGTTGACCCCCGAGGTCGCCGGCAGTCCGGCGGACCTGCCCGCGTCCGCCGTGATGTGCAAGTGCAACACGGTCAGCAAGGGCCAGCTGGTCACGGCGTACCGCGCGGGGGCGACCTCCGTGTCGTCCCTGGTCGAGGCGACGAGGGCCACGACGGGGTGCGGGGGCTGCAAGGACGCGGTCTGCGGACTCGTCGACTGGCTCGACCTCACAGCCTGAAATCCCACGAGTGCGGCGGAGTTGCCGTTGTCGACACCTGTCCGAACACCGGGGTAACGGGCCGTTCCTACGGTCTTCCCCAACGCCGTTCCAGGAGGTCAGCGCATGAGCACAGTCGTGGAGACCCAGGTCGCCGAACCCGCTTCCGCGCCTCGCGGCAAGCGGTGGATCGACCGGTGGGAGCCGGAGGACCCGGAGTTCTGGGAGCGGACGGGCAAGAAGATCGCCCGCAAGAACCTCGGGTTCTCGATCCTGGCGGAGAACCTGGGCTTCAGCGTCTGGGTGCTGATGAGCATCGTCGTGGTGAGCCTGGGGTCCGTGGGCTACGCGTTCAGCGTCGGCCAGACGTTCTGGCTGCTGATCGTGCCCAACCTGGTCGGCGCCGCGCTGCGCGTGCCGTACACGTTCGCGGTGCCGAGGTTCGGCGGCAGGCTGTGGACGACGATCAGCGCGGGCCTGCTGCTGATCCCGTGCGCGATGCTGGCGTTCGCGGTCGTCAACGACGGCACGCCGTTCTGGTTCTTCCTGCTCACCGCCGCCGCGATGGGCCTGGGCGGCGGGAACTTCTCGTCGTCGATGGCGAACATCTCGTTCTTCTACCCGGAGGGCAAGAAGGGCCTGGCGCTCGGGCTGAACGCGGCGGGCGGCAACCTCGGCGTGGCCGTGACGCAGTTGATCGTGCCGGTCGTCATCACCATCGGCACGGGCATCAACCTGGCGTACTCGGCGCTGATCTGGATGCCGTTCATCGTGCTGGCCACGGCGTGCGCCTGGTTCTTCATGGACAGCCTCACGCAGGCCAGGCCGGACGGCGTCTCCTACCAGCGGGCATTGTCCAACAAGCACACCTGGGTCATGTCGTTCCTGTACATCGGCACGTTCGGCTCGTTCATCGGCTTCTCGTTCGCCTTCCCGTCGCTGATCAAGATCAGCTTCGTGGACTTCAAGTCGTTCGTGGCACTGGCGTTCCTCGGCGCGCTGATCGGCTCGGTCGCCCGCCCGTTCGGCGGGTGGATGGCGGACCGCTTCGGCGGCGCGCGCATCACGCTCTGGACGTTCATCGGGTTGGCGCTGGGCACGATCGGCGTGATGGTCAGCGTCGACACCAGGAGTTTCCCGCTGTTCTTCTGCTCGTTCATGGCCCTGTTCGTGCTGGCGGGCATGGGCAACGGGTCGACCTACCGGATGATCCCGGCGATCTTCGCCACCCAGGCCGAGGACGTGAGGTCGGCCAAGCGGCAGGCCGCCGCGGTCGTCGGCATCGCCGGTGCGATCGGCGCGTTCGGCGGTGTGCTGGTGAACCTGGTCTTCAAGTTCTCCTTGGAGGGCAGCGGCACGCTGACGCCCGCCCTGATCGCGATCCTGGTGTTCTACGGCCTGTGCGTGACCACCACGTGGTGGTTCTACCTGCGCAGCAGGGTCTTCGTGCGGATGCCCAGCCTCGCGCACGCGGGCGTGTGACGCACAACGCCCTGACGTGCGGCGTGAGTCCGCGTTAACGCCCGCGCAACACGTGTGCACCTGGCACGACACGGTTCCCGGTGAGCATTGGCCGGGCGGAGGGAGGATTGGTTCACATGACGCGAACGCTCGTCGTGGTCGGCCACGGGATGGTCGGACACCGCCTGGTCCAGGCGCTGCGCGACCGGGACGCCACCGACCAGTGGCGGGTCGTCGTGTTCGCGGAGGAGAACCGACCCGCCTACGACCGGGTCGCGCTCTCGTCCTACGTGGACAAGTGGGACGCGGGTGACCTGGCGCTGGCGCCGCACGGCGACGAGGTCGACCTCCGGCTCGGCGACCCGGTGCGAGCCATCGACCGCGCGGGCAGGACCGTCACCACCGCGAGCGGGCACGTGCAGCCGTACGACACGCTCGTGCTCGCCACGGGCTCGTACCCCTTCGTGCCCCCGGTTCCCGGCCGCGACCTGCCCGGCTGCCACGTCTACCGCACCATCGAGGACCTGGACGCCATCCGCGCCACCGTCGCCGCGGCGCACGGCGGCGGCAGGCGCGCCGGCATGGTGCTCGGCGGTGGCCTGCTCGGCCTGGAAGCCGCGAACGCGTTGCGCGGCATGGGTTTGTCGCCGCACGTCGTGGAACTCGGCCCGCGCCTCATGCCGCTCCAGGTCGACGAGGGCGGTGCCGGGCTGCTGAAGCGGCTGGTCGAGAAGCTCGACCTGACCGTGCACACCGGCACCTCGGCGTCCTCCATCGAACGCGACGGGGAACGGCTGTTCGCCAAGCTGTCCAACGGACTCGAACTCGACCTGGACGTGGTCGTGTTCTCCGCGGGCATCCGGCCGCGCGACGACCTGGCCCGCGAGTTCGGCTTGGAGGTCGGCGCGCGCGGCGGCGTCGTCGTGGACGAGACGTGCCGGACGTCCGACGAGAACGTCTACGCCATCGGCGAGTGCGCCTCGATCGGTGGGGTGGTCTACGGGCTGATCGCGCCCGGCAACTCGATGGCCGAAGTCGTCGCGGACCGGCTCCTCGGTGGCAGCGCGGTGTTCCCCGGCGCGGACACCTCGACCAAGCTCAAGCTCATGGGCGTCGACGTGGCCAGCTTCGGCGACGCGCACGCGGCCACCGAGGGCGCGCTGGAGGTCGTGGTCAACGACGCCGTCGCGGGCACGTACGCGAAGGTCGTCGTGTCGGACGACGCGAAGACGTTGCTGGGCGGGGTCCTGGTCGGCGACGCGGGCGCGTACCCGTTGCTGCGCCCGCTGGTCGGCCGCGACATCCCCGGCGACCCGATGATGCTGATCGCGCCGTCGTCGGCAGGCGGTGTCGAGCTGGCACTGCCCGCGGACGCGCAGGTGTGCTCGTGCCACGCGGTCACCAAGCAGGACATCACCGACGTCATCCACTCCGGCCAGTGCTCGGACGTGCCGGGCATCAAGGCGTGCACCAAGGCGGGCACGGGCTGCGGGTCGTGCGTGCCGATGCTGAAGAAGCTCCTGGAGGAGTGCGGCGTCGAGCAGTCCCGCGCGCTGTGCGAGCACTTCGACCACTCGCGCGCCGACCTGTTCGAGATCGTCCGCGCGGCGGGCATCACCACGTTCAGCGCGCTCATCGCGAAGCACGGCCGGGGGCGCGGCTGCGACATCTGCAAGCCCGCCATCGCGTCGATCCTGGCGTCGCTCGACCGCGGCCACGTGCTGGACGGCGAGCAGGCGACGTTGCAGGACACCAACGACCGGTTCCTGGCGAACATCCAGCGCAACGGCACGTACTCGGTCGTCCCGCGCATCCCCGGCGGCGAGATCACCGCGGAGAAGCTGATCGTCATCGGCGAGGTCGCGCGGGACTACGGCCTGTACACGAAGATCACCGGCGGGCAGCGGATCGACCTGTTCGGCGCGACCGTCGACCAGCTCCCGGCGATCTGGAAGCGCCTGGTGGACGCGGGTTTCGAGTCCGGGCACGCGTACGGCAAGGCGCTGCGGACGATCAAGTCGTGCGTCGGCACGACGTGGTGCCGGTTCGGCGTGCAGGACTCGGTCGGCCTCGCCATCGAACTGGAACTGCGCTACCGCGGCCTGCGCGCCCCGCACAAGATCAAGTCCGCTGTCTCCGGCTGCGCGCGGGAGTGCGCCGAGGCCCGCAGCAAGGACTTCGGCATCATCGCCACCGAGAACGGCTGGAACCTCTACGTCGGCGGCAACGGCGGCTTCACGCCGCGGCACGCCGACCTGCTCGTGACCGATGTGGACACCGAGACCCTGGTCAAGATCATCGACCGGTACCTGATGTTCTACGTGCGCACGGCGGACCGCTTGCAGCGCACCGCTTCCTGGATCGAGGCGATGGACGGCGGCCTGGACCACCTGCGCGCCGTCATCGTCGACGACAGCCTCGGCATCTGCGCCGACCTCGAAGCCGCGATGGAGGTCCACGTCGCCGGCTACGCCGACGAGTGGCGAGGCGTCCTCGACGACCCCGAGAAGCTCTCCCGCTTCAGCTCGTTCGTCAACGCACCGGGCACCCCCGACCCGACGATCTCCTTCCGGGAGGAGCGCGGGCAGCGGGTTCCGGTGTCGCTGGGTATACCGGAGGTGGCTAGCAGATGACCGCAGTGGTCGAACTGACGTGGACATCGGTCTGCGCGTGGGACGCGCTCCAGCCGGAGGCCGGGGTTGCGGTGCTCTTGCCGGACACCTCGCAGGTGGCGGTGTTCCGGACGTTCGACGGGGCGCTGCACGCCGTCGCCAACGTCGACCCGTTCAGCGGCGCAGCGGTGCTGTCGCGCGGGATCGTCGGGGACCGGGGCGGTGTGGCCGTTGTGGCGTCGCCGATCTACAAGCAGTCGTTCGACCTCGGCACCGGCGCCTGCCTGGACGACCCGACCGTGTCGATCGCGGTGCACCCGGTGCGCGTGCTCGACGGCATCGTGCAGGTGGGGTCCCCATGATCTCCCTCGACGTCGCACCGCTGGCCGGGTACACGGTCGGCGTCACGGCGGCCCGTCGGGCCGACGAGCTGGCCGCGCTGCTGGAGCGCAAGGGCGCCACGGTGCTCCAGGGGGCGGCGATCCGGATCGTGCCGCTGACCGACGACACCGAACTGCTGGCGGCGACCAAGCGCCTGGTCACCGAGCCGGTGGACGTGGTGGTCGCGACCACCGGCATCGGTTTCCGGGGCTGGATCGAGGCCGCCGAGGGCTGGGGGCTCGGGTCGCGGCTGCTGGACCGGTTGGCGGGCTGCACGCTGATGGCCCGCGGGCCGAAGGCGAAGGGCGCGGTGCGGGCGGCGGGGTTGAGCGAGGCGTGGTCGCCGGACTCGGAGAGCAACGCGGAACTCCTGGAGCACCTGCTGCGGTCCGGTGTGGACGGTCAGCGGATCGCCGTTCAGCTGCACGGGGAACCGCTGCCGTACTTCGTCCGCACGCTGCGCGAAGCGGGCGCGGAGGTCGTGGAGGTGCCGGTCTACCGGTGGACCGGGCCCGCCGATCCCGGTCCGCTGCACCGGTTGCTGGACGCCGTGCTGGCCAGGCAGGTGGACGCGCTGACGTTCACCAGCGCCCCGGCCGCGGCGAGCGTGCTCCAGGTGGCGCGGGACACGGACCGGTTCTCGGCGCTCGTGGACGTGCTGCGCAAGGACGTGCTGGTGCTCGGCGTCGGGTCGATCACCGCGGGACCGCTGGTGGACCTCGGCATCCCCGTCGTGCAGCCCGCGCGGGCCCGGATCGGCGCGATGGCGCGGGAACTGACGCTGGCGCTGCCGGAACGGGCCGTGCGGCTGCGGATCGCGGCGCGGGAGATCGAGATGCGCGGCCAGGCCGTGGTGGTGGACGGGGAACTGCGGCCCGTCGCGCCCGCGCCGATGGCCGTGCTGCGGGCCCTGGTCGAGGCGCGGGGGCGGGTGGTGTCGCGCAAGGACCTGCTCGCCGCGCTGCCCGGCGGCGGTGAGGAGCACGCGGTGGAGACGGCGATCGGACGCCTGCGCACCGCGTTGGGCGAGCCGCGGCTGGTGTGCACGGTCGTGAAGCGCGGCTACCGGATGGCCATGGAGCCGTCCGGCCTGGCGGTCTGAGTGAGGGGTGGGCGGCGGTGACGCTGGTGCTGGTGGCGCACGGGACCCGTGATCCGCGCGGGGCCGTGGTGGTCGAGGAGATCGCCGCGCTGGTGCGGGCGCGGCTCGGCGGCGTGCGGGTGGAGGTCGCCTACGCCGACGTGCGGTCGCCCGACGTGACGGCGGTGGTCGGCGGGGTGGACGGACCGGTGGTCGTGGTGCCCGCGTTCCTCGCGGCCGGGTACCACGTGCGGGTCGACGTGCCGGAGCAGATCGCGGCCAGCGGGCACGGCGACGTGGTGGTGGCCGAGCCGATCGGGTCCGCGCTGCTGCCCGTGGTGCGGGAACGGTTGCGGGAGGCCGGGTGGCGGCCGGGGGACGCCGTGGTGCTGGCGGCGGCGGGCTCGTCGGACCCGCGGGCGCTGGCGGACGTCGTCGGCGTGGCCGGGGTCCTGGGCGCCGAGGTCGGGTACATCGCGACCGCGTCGCCGACCGTGCCGGAGGCCGTGGCGGCGCTGAAGGCGCAGGGGCGGCGGGTCGCCGTGGCGTCCTGGCTGCTGGCGCCCGGCCTGTTCCACCGGCGGCTGGCCGACGCCGGGGCCGACGTGGTGGCCGAGCCGATCGGGGCGCACTCGCGTGTCGTGGACGCGGTCCTGTTGCGCTACTACGAGGCGCGGTGCTTCCTCCAGGTCGCCTGAGGAATAGGTTGACGGGTCAACTGGTTGATCGGGTCGCAACCCCACGGCAGATGAGGAGCCAGACATGACCGACGTGTTCGAGCTCGTTCGTCACGGCCGCATGTTCCGCGCGGCGGGTGACCCGAGCAGGGCGGCGCACTTCCTGGCGCAGGCCGCCGAAGCCCTCCCCGCCGACCGCTCGATCCTGACCGAGCTGGCGCTGGCGCACTTCCAGTCCGCCTCGCTGGGCAACGCCGAGCGCGTGCTGCGGACCCTGCTCGACCTCGACCCCAGCGACGGGTACGCCCGGCTGCTGCTGGGCCGCACGCTGAGCAGGCAGAGCCGGCACGGCGAAGCGCTGCCGGAACTTCGGCTGGCCGCCGCGCTCACCCGCGACCCCGACGTCGCCGCCGAGGTCGCGCGGGTCGAGGCGCGCGTCTAGTCGAACCACGCCCGGTGCCCTCTCCGAGAAGTCTCGGAGGGGGCATTTGGCCGTCCGGACCCGTTGCGGGCCAAGGGATCGACCCGGCCGGACTGTCCTGGACGGCTAGAAGAGGCTCGGTGGCTCGTCCTCTTCCTTCGCCTTCACGGCGTCCTCCCAGCGGTACGTGCGCAGGTTGACCTTGCCGTCGTTGGCGAGCACGCCCTCACCAGCGAGCAGTTGGAGCTGTTCCTCGGCGATGTGCGGGGCGCAGGTGCCGTTGGCGCGCAGCACCCGGTGCCACGGGAGGTCGTGGCCGTCGGTGTTGAGCACCTGCCCGACCAGTCTGGGGGAGGGCGCGCGGGACAGGTCCGCCACGTCGCCGTAGGTCGCCACCCGACCGCTGGGGATCTTGCGCACGACCTCGCGGATCATCTCGTGCAGTTCTTCGTCCACGGTGGTGATTCTGGCAGTTGGAACTCCGGTGACCGGGCCGGGTCGGGGTCACGTCCCGGCCACCGGAGGAGCTGGTGGGGGTGAACGGGCTCACAGTGCCCGTCACGAACACCAAAATGGCCTAGACCACTCCAACTGTCAAGAAGGTTGCCGAATCGAGGCACCCGACCTCTGGCGCCGCGACCGGTTTTTGGTCTATACCAATAAGGCCACCGCCAGTGGTGCAAACCGGAGGTCCCCGTGTCTCCTCGTGCTCGAAAACTGGTCTCCCTGCTCGCGGTCGTCGGATCACTCGTCGGGCTCGCCGTCCCGGCCCGTGCGGCGGTGGTGGTCACCGCCGCGCCCTACGTCGACATGGGGGCGTGGCCCACGCCGTCCCTTTCGGACATGGCCGCGAAGGGCGGGCTCAAGAGCTTCACCCTCGGCTTCGTGACGGCGTGGGGGTGCAAGGCGAGCTGGTTCGGCGCCTACGACCCGCGCGCCGGGTGGCAGGCCGAGGAGATCGCCAGGATCCGCGCCGCGGGCGGCGACGTGAAGGTGTCCTTCGGCGGTGCCGGCGGCATCGAGCTGGCCCAGAACTGCACCACGGTGGCCTCGCTTGCCGACGAGTACGACGCCGTCGTCAAGGCCTACCGGCTGAACTACATCGACCTCGACATCGAGGGCGCCGCGGTCGCCGACCCGGTGTCCATCACCCGCCGGTCCCGGGCACTCGCGATCGTGCAGCAGCGCAACCCCGGCCTGAAGATCTCGCTCACCCTGCCCGTGCTGCCGGAGGGCCTGGACGCCGACGGGCTCGGCGTCGTGAAGGCGGCGAAGACCGCGGGCGTGGCGCTGGACCTGGTCAACGTCATGGCCATGGACTACTACTACGGCCCCGCCGACCAGGGCGACCAGGCGATCAGGGCGGCGAAGTCCACGCAGGCGCAGATCAAGGCGCTCTACGGGCTGTCCGACGCGGCGGCGTGGAAGAAGATCGGCGTCACGCCCATGCTCGGCGTCAACGACTCGCGCGACGAGGTCTTCTACACCTCCGACGCGACGCAACTCGTCGCGTTCGCCAGGTCCGTCCACCTCGGGATGCTGTCGTTCTGGGAGATGACCCGCGACCGCAACGCCTGCACCGGCGGCCTCGTCGACTGCACCAACGTGCCGCAGGCGGCGTACCAGTTCTCCAGGACCTTCGGCGGGTACACGGGCTGACCTGCGATGGAGGGCCGTTCGGGGGCCCCTACCCGGCGTGACCCCGACACCACGCTGGGCCACCCGGCGGGTGCTCCGTCGTCTTGTCGGTGCAACGTGGTTCCATCACTCCCGTGGTCGCCAACTCCTCGCCCCTGCTGGTGCGCCGGTCGCCGGAAACCCGGCCCCGCCCGCAGTGGGACTCCGCCGCTCGGCGGGTGTTCGACCACGGGGGTGGCTTCCTGCGCGTCCTGGGCGGACCGGGCACGGGCAAGACCACGCTGCTGGCCGAGGTGGCGGCCGATCGGGTGCTGCGCGGCGGCTCGGACCCGGAGAGCGTGCTGGTGCTCACGGCGAACCGGCAGGCGGCCGTGGCGATGCGCGCCCGGATCACCCGGCTGCTGACGTCGGACGAGGAACCGGGCGAGGCCGTGCTGCGCACGGTCCGCGAACCGCTGGTGCGCACGGTGCACTCGTACGCGTTCGCCGTGCTGCGCGCGAAAGCCGTGCTGGCGGGCGACCCGCCGCCCCGGCTGCTGTCCGGTCCCGAGCAGGACGCGCTGGTGCGCGAGCTGCTGGCGGGCGACGTGGAGGACGGCGCGCTGAAGTGGCCGGAACGGCTGCGGCCCGCGATCGGCCTGCCCGGCTTCACCGCCGAACTGCGCGACCTGCTGCTGCGCGCCACCGAACGCGGCCTCGGGCCGGAGGACCTGATCGAGCTGGGGTACGCGCAGGGCCGGGAGGAGTGGATCGCCGCCGGGCGGTTCGGGCGGCAGTACGAGGAGGTCCTGCTGCTGATGGGCGGCGACTCCTCGCCGTCGCTCGCGCCCGCGCTGGACGCCGCCGAGCTGGTCGACAGCGCGCTGCTGGCGTTCCACGCCGACCCGGAACTGCTGGAGACCGAACGGCGGCGCGTGCGGCACGTGTTCGTCGACGACGCCCAGCACCTCGACCCGCAGCAGTACGAGCTGCTCAAGCAGATCGGCTCGACCGCGCACGAGTTCCTCCTCGCGGGCGACCCGGACCAGGCGATCTTCTCCTTCCGCGGCGCGGATCCCGACCTGCTCGTCGACGCGGACCCGCTGGAGCGGGCGACGGTCGTGCTGAGCCAGGGCCACCGGATGACCCCGGAGGTGCGCGCCGCCGTGCACGGCCTCGCGGCCCGGCTGCCCGGCCGTTCGCCCGCCCGCGAGGTCGCCGGAGCGGACGGCGAGGGCACGGTGCAGGTGCGGCTGCTCGCGTCCGCCGCCCAGGAGGCGAGCTGGGTCGCGGACCAGCTGCGCCGCGCGCACCTGATCGACGAGGTGCCGTGGTCGGAGATGGCCGTGATCGCGCGGTCGGCGACGAGGTCGCTCCCGGTGCTGCAACGGGCGCTGCTCGCGGCAGGCGTCCCGGTGGCCGTGCCCGGCGACGAGCTGCCGCTGGCCCAGCAGCCCGCCGTCCGGCCGCTGCTCGCGGTGCTCCGCTGCGCCGCCGTGCCCGGCACGCTGGACGAGGACACCGCCGCGATGCTGCTGTCCTCCGCGCTCGGCGGCGCGGACCCGTTGGCGCTGCGCCGGTTGCGCCGGGGTCTGCGGCGGCTGGAGATGGCCGCGGGAGGCGACCGGGCCAGCGGTGAGCTGCTGGTCGAGGTGATCGAGTCGAACGACCGGCTGGCCGCGCTGGAGGACGCCGAGGCGGTGCCCGCACGTCGGATCGCGGGCCTGATCACCGAGGCCCGCAAGGACATCGCCGCGCACCGCAGCGTCGAGGTGGTGCTGTGGAACCTGTGGCAGAACTGCCGGCTGGAGTCCCGCTGGGTCGCCCAGTCCTCGCGCCGGGGCACGCCGGGCATGCAGGCCGACCGCGACCTGGACGCCATCGTCGGCCTGTTCGAGGCGGCCGCGAAGTACGTCGACCGGCTGCCCGGCTCCACCGTGGAGGGTTTCGCGGACTACCTCGCGGCACAACGCATCGCGGGCGACTCGCTGGCCGCGTCGGCCCCCGTCGGCGAGGCCGTCGCGGTGCTGACCGCGCACTCCGCCGCCGGTCGCGAGTGGACGGTCGTCGCGATCCCCGGCGTGCAGGAGGGGAGTTGGCCGGACCTGCGGCTGCGCGGCTCGCTGCTCGGCGTCGAGCGGATGGTCGACCTCGTCCACGGGATGGACCCGGCGGACAAGGTCTCGGCCGTCGCCCCGCTGCTCGCCGAGGAACGCCGGCTGCTGCTGGTCGCCGCGAGCCGGGCGCGCACGACGTTGATGGTGAGCGCGGTGCGCGGCGAGGACGAGCAGCCGTCGCGGTTCCTGGACGAGCTGGACGACCTGACCACGGACGCCGTGGAACGGCCGACGTTCACGCCCGAACGCGGGCTCGTGCTGGCCGAGCTGGTCGGCGAGCTGCGCCGCGTGCTGTGCGACGACGAGAGCGAGCCGGACCGCCGTCAGCGCGCGGCCGTGCAGCTCGCCCGGCTCGCCGAGGCCGGTGTGCCCGGCGCGCACCCGGACTCCTGGTACGGCCTGCCGGAGGTGACGACGGGCGATCCGCTGTGGACGGAGGACCACACCGTCAGCGTGTCCCCGTCGACCATCGAGGTGCTCGCCAAGTGCCCGCTGCGGTGGGTCGTCGAACGGCACGGCGGCCAGGACCCGGCCGAGCTGGCGTCGATCACCGGCACCCTCGTGCACGCTCTGGCGCAGGCCGCCGCGAGCGGCGCGGACGAGAAGGAGCTGCGGGTCAAGCTGGACGAGGCGTGGACCGCCGTGGACGCGGGCGCGCCCTGGTTCTCCCGCCGCGAGCGGATCCGGGTCGAGAAGATGCTGGACACGTTCCTCGACTGGCTCGCGAGCAGCCGCACCCAGCTCACGCAGGTCGCCGTCGAGGAGGAGATGCTCGTCGACGTCCCCAAGCAGCCCGGCGGGCCGTGGCTCAAGGTCCGCGGCCGCGTCGACCGGCTGGAGACCGACGCCGACGGCCGTCCGATCGTGGTCGACCTGAAGACCGGCAAGCAGCCCGTGTCGCGCGACGACGCCCAGGCCCACCCGCAGCTCGCGGTCTACCAGCTCGCCACCTCGCTCGGCGGCTTCACCCACCTCGGCCTCGGCACCGAACCCGGCGGCGCGCGCCTGCTGTACGTCGCCAAGGAGGACAAGAAGACCGGCGCGGTCGAGCGTTCCCAGGCCCCGCTGGACGAGCAGGGCGTGCGCGTCTGGCTCGAAGCCGTCCAGGACGCGGCGGGTTCCAGCACCGGCCCGGACTACACCGCCAAGGAGAACGCGGACTGCGACCGCTGCCCGGCCCGCACGGCGTGCCCGGTGCACTCGTCCGGGAGACAGGTGGGACAGTGACGTCCGTGGACGTCGACCTCCGGACCAGGGCATGAGCTTCGCCAGTCCGTTCGAGGTCGCCGCCGCTCTCGGCCTGCCCAAACCGACCGCCGAACAGGCGGCCGTGGTCGCCGCACCCGTCGAACCCGCGCTGGTCGTCGCGGGCGCCGGGGCGGGCAAGACCGAGACGATGGCCGCCCGCGTGGTGTGGCTGGTCGCGAACGGGATCGTGACGCCGGACCAGGTGCTGGGGCTGACGTTCACCCGCAAGGCGGCCCGGCAGCTCGCCGAGCGGATCCGGCTGCGGCTGCGGCGGCTCGGCGGCTCGGGGCTGCTGGACGAGCTGGACCCGAGCGGGGAGCGGCGGGCGGCGGTGATGACGGCCGAGCCGGTCGTGCTGACCTACCACGCGTACGCGGGCAGGCTGGTGACCGAGCACGGGCTGCGGCTGCCGGTGGAACCGGGTGTGCGGCTGCTGACCGAGACGTCGTCGTGGCAGCTCGCGCACCGCGTGGTGTCGACGTGGACCGAGGACCTGGACACGGACAAGATCCCGGCGACCGTCACCGGGTACCTGCTGGCGCTGGCCGGTGAGCTGGGCGAGCACCTGGTCAAGCCGGAAGCGCTGCGGGAGCACGCGGAGTGGCTGATCGGCGTGATCGAGAACGCGCCGAAGACCGCGCGGCAGAAGGACGGGCTGCCGGAGAAGCTGAGGGACATCATCGCGGCCCAGCGGCTTCGGGTGAACCTGCTGCCGCTGCTGGAGGCCTACCAGGCGCGCAAGCGGCGGGAGGCGGCGATGGACTTCGCCGACCAGATGAGCCTCGCCGCCCGGCTGGCGAGCGAGCACCCGGAGGTCGCGCAGGGCGAGCGCGAGCGGTACGGGGCCGTGCTGCTGGACGAGTACCAGGACACCGGGCACGCGCAGCGCGTGCTGCTGCGGTCGCTGTTCGGGCAGGGCGAGCCGATGCCGGTCACGTCGGTCGGCGACCCGGCGCAGGCGATCTACGGTTGGCGCGGGGCCAGCGCGGCGAATCTGCCCCGCTTCACCACGGACTTCCCCGCGGCCCAGGGGAAACCGGCCACGCGGTACGGGCTGCTGACCAGCTTCCGCAACCCGCCCGAGGTGCTGGCGCTGGCCAACGCCGCGTCCGAACCGCTGCGCGCCGCGGGACTGGAGGTCGACGAACTGCGGGCCCGCGATGGGGCCGGGCCGGGTGACGTGCGGGTGGCTCTGCTGCCGGACGTGCGGCAGGAGCTGGACTGGCTGGCGGACACCGTCGCCGAGCAGTGGCAGGAGCACCTGGACTCCGAGGACACCCCGCCCACGGCCGCCGTGCTGGTCCGGCGGCGGGCGGATATGGGCGCCATCGCCGCCGCGCTGAGGGAACGCGGGCTGCCCGTCGAGGTGGTCGGGCTCGGCGGGCTGCTCGACGAACCCGAGGTGCGCGACCTGACGAGCGCGCTGCGGGTGCTGGTGAACCCCCTCGCGGGCACGGCCGCCGCGCGGCTGCTGACCGGATCCCGTTGGCGCGTAGCGGCTTTCGACCTCGCCGCGCTGTGGCAGCGGGCCCGTGAGCTGGCCGGTGCGCCGAGCCGTCAGTCCGTTGTGGACGATCCGCTGTCGGTGCTGGCGGACGCGCTGCCCGGCGAGCACGCCGAACAGGCCGGGCTGGCCGACGCGCTGGACGACCCCGGCGACCCGGCCGCGTACTCACCGGAGGGCTACCGGCGGATCCGCAGGCTGGGCGGCGAGCTGGCGGCGTTGCGGCGCAGGCTGGACCAGCCGCTGTCCGAACTGGTCGCGGACGTGGAGCGCACGCTGCTGCTGGACATCGAGTCGATGGCCCGCCCCGGCGGCGTCGGTCGCGCGCACCTGGACGCGTTCGCCGACGTGGTCTCGGACTTCGCCGCCGCCAGCCCGTCGGCGACGCTGCCGTCGCTGCTGGACTACCTGTACACGGCCGAGCACGCCGAGGACGGCCTGGAACCCGGCGAGGTCGAGGTCGCCGAGAACCGGGTGCAGATCCTGACCATGCACTCCGCCAAGGGCCTGGAGTGGCACATCGTCGCCGTGCCGCACGTGGTGAAGGACGTCTTCCCCGGTCGCCGCAAGACGTCCTGCTGGCTCAAGGCCGTCGCCGAACTGCCCGCCGACCTGCGCGGCGACGCGGCGGACCTGCCGAAGCTGCGCATCCCCGGAGGCGGCAACCGCAAGGAGGTCGAGGTCGCGCTCGACCTGCACGCCGACGAGTTCGAGGAACGGCGGCTGGTCGAGGAGCGCCGCCTGCTCTACGTCGCGCTGACCCGGTCCGAGCACAGCCTGCTGGTGTCCGGCCACTGGTGGGGCGAGACGGGCGAGAAGGTGAAGGGCCCGTCGCCGTTCCTGGTGGAGATCCACGAGGTCCTGAAGAACGCCGAGAACCCGCCGGGCGACGTCGTCGCGTGGGCCGACCCGCCCGCCGAGAACGAGCCGAACCCGTTGACCGGCGAGGAGAAGTCGGCGCAGTGGCCGGCGGACCCGCTGGGCAAGCGGCGCGCGGCCGTGGCGGACGGCGCGGCGATGGTGCTGGCCGCGCTGGACCAGCGCCGGGACGCCGCCCGCCGCGACCTCTACGTGCCACCGGCCGACGACGAGGCCCCGCTGCCCGAACCCCCGCCCGAGTACGAGCCGCCACCGGACGAGGCCGACCACGAGCCGCCGCCGGACTACGACGACGGTCCACCGCCCGAGTTCGAGCCCGAGTACGACGAGCCGCCGGTCGACCACGAAGCCGAGCACGCCGAGCCGCCGCCGGTCGAGTTCGAGCCCTCGCCGGTCGACGCGCTCAAGATCGACGTCCTCGCGGTCGACGCCGGCCCGGTCGTCGGCGAGTCGGTCGAGCCGGTTGGGCCGGTCGCGGGTGAACGGCCGGTCGTCGACGAACCCGACCTCGACGAGCCCGCGCCCCTCGACGAGGAGGACGAGCTGGACCCCGAGGGCTGGTCGCGGGACGTGGACGTGCTGCTCGCCGAACGGGCCGCCGCCGCGAACCGGCGGGAACGGGTCACCATGCCCGAGCACCTGTCGGTGAGCCAGCTCGTGGAGCTGGCCGCGGACCCGGACCAGCTGGCCCGCAGGCTGCGCCGCCCGCTGCCGTTCCCGCCCAACCCGATGGCCCGCCGCGGCACGGCGTTCCACACGTGGCTGGAGAAGCGGTTCGGCGCGAGCAGGCTGCTGGACATCGACGAGTTGCCCGGCGCCGCGGACGACGGCGCGGCCCCGGACACCGAGCTGGAGAGGCTGCAACGGGCGTTCCTGGCCAGCGAGTGGGCGGACCGGATGCCGCACGACGTGGAGGTGCCGTTCGAGGCCGAGGTCGACGGGATGTCCGTGCGCGGCCGGATGGACGCCGTGTTCGCGGACCCGGACGGCGGCTGGACCGTCGTGGACTGGAAGACCGGGGCCGTGCCGGACGCCGACAAGCTGCCCGCGCTGTCGGTGCAGCTGGCCGCCTACCGGCTCGCGTGGGCCGCGCTGGCGGGAGCGGAGGTGGAGAGCGTGCGGGCGGCGTTCCACTACGTGCAGCACGACCACACGCTGAGGCCGACGGACCTGCTCGACGCGACGGGCCTGAGGGCCCTGATCCGGTCGGTGCCGGACGGGTCCGCTAGGAGCTGACGCGGGAGGAGGCCGGGACCTCTTTGAGCACCCGGTCGTAGAGCACTTCGAGCAGCCAGCGGCCGAACAGCGACGGGCCGAACTCGGTCGACCGGTCCTCCGGCGGCACCAGCAGGTCCGCGCTGCCGGACTCCGTCACGGCCACGACGCCGATGCCGTAGTAATCCAGCTCGATCAGCGGCCACGACTCGCGCCCCTGCGGTCCGGGTAGGACGACCGCGCACGGGGCGAGCGTCATCAGCGTCCCGCACGACTGGAGCGCGCGGTCCACCGTGGACTCGCCGACCAGGACGCCGACCAGTTCGACGGCCGAGACCGGGAGCTGGTCGTGGACGGTGGGCTCGAACCAGGAGCGGAACCAGGACGGGTCCGCCTGGGGCGGCCACCCGTTCGCGCTGCGCCACTCGTGCACGTCTTCGCGCACCCGCACGACGGCCGACACCTGGTGGCCGAGCACGGCCACGTCGGGTACGACGGTGCCGCGCCACCCAAGTGCCGACGCGGCTTGGTGGAGGAGCGGTTGCACTCGGGCATCCTATGGGTCGTTGCCGGGTCAAGGACAGTGGTCAACAGCGCTGGGTGCTTTCCCAGCAGCCGTGTGTGATCAGATCACACCGATAGGGGTTCCGGCGGTGCCGAGTGGCAGCGGTCTCATGCCACCGAACGGCGTACCCGGAGCGCCCAAATGATCAAGGGCACCTGGAGGGGCAGCCTGCCCCACGCGATCGCCTTGGCCCTCGGACCCCGGTTCCGGTAGTCCAGCGCCATCTTCACGTTGGCCGGGAACACGGCCGCGAACAGCCCGGCCGCGGCGAGGCCGCCGAGCTTGCGGGTCTTCGGCGCGGCCACCGCGGCGGCCACCGCCAACTCCGCGACGCCGGACACGTAGGTCCAGGTCCGGGGCTCGCCGGGCAGCGCGCGCGGCACGATCGCGTCGTACGGCGCGGGCTTGGCGAAGTGCGTCACCCCGGCGGCGCCGAGCAGCGCGGCCAGTGCGAGCGCCGACCGCGAACGGGCACGAGCAGGTTCCATGCCGCAACACTGTCACGTGTGGCGTTCGGCCGCGCGAACGGGTGCTTGGAACCGTTCGGGGGACACGGGAAATCGCCGTTGTCGAACACCTGTTCCCCTGGGTGACGGGCAAGTGTGACCACCGTCCCGCGCCCGCGGACCTGGCGGACTCGCGTCCGGCGGAGCGGGTCACGGTTTATTCTTCCCCGTCGTGACCGCTGACCGGGTAGATCCCGAACCGCCCGAGCGAGCGGCCGTCGCCGCCCTGGCAGAGGAATTCCTGACGTCCCTGCGGGAATGGCTCACCATCCCGTCGATCAGCACGGACCCGGCGCACCACGGCGACGTGGCCCGGTCGGCGGGCTGGCTCGCCGACGCGCTGCGCGCCGACGGGTGGCCGGAGGTGGCCGTCTGGGACCACGGGCCCGCGCTGCCCGCCGTGTACGCGTGCTGGCCCGCGGCGGACCCGGCCGCCCCGACCGTGCTGGTCTACGGGCACCACGACGTGCAGCCCGTCGACCCGCTGGAGGCCTGGGAGCACCCGCCGTTCGCCGGGGTCGTGATCGGCGAGGAGCTGTTCGGCCGCGGTGCCAGCGACGACAAGGGCCAGGTCGCGATGCAGCTGCTGGGCGTCCGCGCCCACCTGGCGGCGACCGGGGCGCGGGCTCCGGCAGTGACGCTGAAGTTCTTCGTCGAGGGCGAGGAGGAGTCCGGGTCGCCGCACCTGGCCGACCTGCTCGCCCGGCACACCGCGGACCTCGCGTGCGACCTCGTGGTGTTCACCGACACACCGCTGTACGCGCGCGACGCGCCCACGGTCAACACCGGCCAGCGCGGGGTGCTC
>DATMCA010001342.1:0-3450 GCA_035559015.1 Umezawaea sp.
GGCGGAGGTCCGTCGAACGTGATGCTGGGGCCTGTGCTGCCGGGAAGACCGGAGGCCAAGCGCCCGCTGCCCACCTCCGGCGGCGAGGTCGAGGTGGACGGCCCGCCCTGCCCGGTGTGCGGCACCACCAACCCGCCGGGCCGCCGGTTCTGCCGCCGGTGTGCCACACCGCTCCAGGGCGGGACCGCGGTCGCCGTCGCGGGTCGTCGCCGACGCTCGCACCGCGGCGACACGTCCAGGTGGCTGCGCAGGCTGGCCGCGCTGCTCGTGGTCGCCGCGTTGGTGGTCGCCGGGATCTTGTTCTCCCCGAAGGCGGTGGAGCTGTTCGAGGACCTGCGCGACCGGCTGGCCACCCCCGTGCCGATCGCGCCCGTGAGCACCGCGGCCACCGCCGAGGTGCCCGACCACCCGGCCGCGGCCGCCGTGGACGGGTTGTCGAACCGGTACTGGGGCGCGCCCGCCGTGGGCGACTCGATCGAGTTCACCTTCGACCAGCCGTTCCGGCTGCTGTCGGTGGTCGTGCACACGGGCGCCTCGGCGCAGCCCGAGCAGTTCCGCGAGCAGGCCCGGCCCACGGCCGTGGACCTGGTCGTGACCGCCTCCGGTGGCGTCACCCGCACGATCGCGGTGGCGCTGAACGACCAGCCGGGCCCGCAGCGCACCGACACCGGCATCAGCGACGTCACGGCGGTGCGCCTGGTCGTGAAGTCCGCCGCGGGACTGGGTACCGGCAGGTACGCGGCGCTCGGCGAGGTCGAGTTCTTCCGCCGCCCGTGACCGGGGTCGGTGCGGAGGTGCTGATGGCGTTGCACCGGCACCGGAACGAGGCGGATTTTCCAGACGTCGCCCAACCTCGTGAAGAATTTTTGTAGACGCGTTTGAGAGCGCGTGAAGCCGCGCCTCGCAGACTCGGGATCGGGAACCGGATCTGTGGAGGCAGCGGTGGAACGAGTTCGGGTCGTCGTCCAGGCGGCGGATCACCTGAGCATGGCGGGGCTGACCAGCTACCTCGTCGCGCGGGATGAGATCGAGGTCCTGGACTGGGATCAGCGGGGGCGAGCGGACGTGGTCGTGGTCGCCGTCGACCGGATCAGCCCGGAGGTGCTGATCGGACTGCGGCGGGTGGCCACCGACATCGGGGCGCCGGTGGTGCTGGTGCTCGACGAGGTCGGCGAGAGGGACGTGCTCGCCGCGGTGGAGCACCGGGTGGTGGCGATCCTGCCCCGCACCGCCGCGACCGGCGCGGGAGTCCTGCGCAGCGTTCTGGCCGCGGCCTCGGGCGGTGGGGTCATGCCGCCCAGCCTGGTGGCGGAACTGCTCAGGCACGTGGAGCGGCTCCAACGGGACCTGGTGTCGCCGGACAAGAGCGTGCCCAAGTTGACGCCGCGCGAGGCCGACGTGCTGCGGTTGATGGCCGACGGTCTGGGCACCGCCGAGATCGCGGACAGGCTGTGCTACGCCGAGCGCACGATCAAGAACGTCTTCTACGGGTTGACCACCAGGCTCAACCTGCGCAACCGGCCGCACGCGGTCGCCTTCGCACTGCGGAAGGGGATGATCTGAGGTGGACGAGTCCCTGGCGGCCAAG
This sequence comes from Umezawaea sp., assembly GCA_035559015.1. Lineage (GTDB taxonomy): Bacteria > Actinomycetota > Actinomycetes > Mycobacteriales > Pseudonocardiaceae > Umezawaea. The sequence continues at coordinate 1,589 of DATMCA010001342.1, forward strand.
CGGGAACGGGCCAGGCTGCGGCTGGTGGTGTACCTGACGCGGCGAGGATCGCGGGAGACGACCGGGGCGCCGGTCGCCCGGCCGGACACGGACTGGGTGATGTCGGCCGACGGGGTGATCGGCGCCCCGGCGGAGGGGGATGAGTAGCACTCCACCATTGGACAAACCCGTTGCGCACCAACGGTTGCCTGGCCGACGACCAGGGCCCGTGATAACGGGAAATCGCGTCGGTGCTCAGCCGACGCGGGTGATGGCCCGGCGGACGTCCCACGCCGCGCCCAGGCCGCGGTAGAGACCGACCGCCTCGTGCAGCGCCGCGCCGGCCTCCGGATCCCGCCCACGTCGGGCGAGCAGGACCGCGCGGTCCTCCAACGTCTGCGCCGACTCGAACACCCGGCCCACCGAGCGGTAGTGCGCGACGACCTCCGCGAGCCCGTCCGGGTCCTCCGCCAGCACGCAGCGGCATCGCCGCGCCGCGGCGGCGGCCCTGGCCGCGATCGGCTCCCTGGCCGCCTCGGCCTCGCAGGCCTCGACGGCGGCGCGGGCGGTCGCCCGGTCGTCGCGGTCGAGCGCCACCCGGACCAGGTCGGGCAGCCACTGGTGCCTCAGCATCATCCGGGCGTAGCGGGTGTCGAGGATCCCGCCCAGCAGCTCGATCGCGTCGGCGTGGTCGCCGTTCCGGTAGGCCGCGGCGGCCCGTGCCGCTACCAGGAAGTCGCGGTTCTCCCGGTTCGCCGCGGTCGACAGGGGCAGCGTGAGACCCGCGTGCAGGTGCCGCCTGAGCGCCAGATCGTCGTCCCGGTGCGCGGCGATCAGCGCGGCGACGCCGTGCAGCAGCATCAACCCGCCTTCGCGCAGGCCGAACCCGGTGATGCCCGAGTCGTCCCCGAGCGCCGCGCCGAGCCGGTCCACCGCCTCGTCCCACCCGCCGAGCCAGAACCGGTGAACGGCCGCGGCGACCTGGAGGGCCGCCATGGGCGCGCCCTGCTTGGCCGCGTCGAACGCCAGCCGCATCGTGCCGGTCGCCTCGTCGAGCCGGTCCAGGCACTGGAGCGTGAACACGCGGTTGTCCAGCAGCACCAGCTTCAGGTCGGTGAGGCCGAGGTCGGTGCCCACCACGTCCAGCGCCCGGTCCAGGTAGGCGAGCGCGCCCACGTAGTCGCGGCGCGCCGCGTCGACCTGCCAGAGCACCTCCAGGGACTGGCCGATGGCGAACGGGTCGGCCGCGCGTTCCCCGACCTCGATGGACTCGCGCGCGCTCGCCGCCGCCGCGTCGAGGTCGTCGAGTCCGGCGCGCTGCACCAGCGCCAGCAGCGACAGCAGCCGGGCCCGCCACGCGTCGGGCAGCGTCGGGTCGGCCAACGCCTCCCGCAGCGACGTCAGCGCCTGTTCCGGCCGTGACGCGCGGAAGGGTACGTAGGCCGTCGTCCACCGGACCTCCGCGATCCGGTCCGGGTCGCGCAGCCGCGGCAGGGCCAGCCGGGCGTGGTGCTCGGCCTCGGCGTCCCGGCCGATCCGGAACAGCGCGCTGCTCAGGTGCGCCCGCAGCGTCCCGGCGTGCTCGTCGGGCACGGCCGTGGACCGCAGCGCCCGCCGCAGCAGTTCGACCGCGACCAGCGATGCCTCGCAGACCAGCGCGGGCGCCCGCACCAGCAGCCAGTCCACCACCCACGCGCCGAAGTCCCCGGTCGCGGCCAACAACTGCTCGGCCACGTGGTCGACCGGTGCCCCGGCTCGCGCGAGTGCCTGCGCGGCCTGCTGGTGCAGGACGTCGCGCAGCGCCGCGGGCGTCCTCTCGTACAGCGCCTGCCGCAGCACCGGGTGCCGGAACGCGATGCGCGTCCCGGCGTCGCGCAGCACCC
>DATMCA010001343.1:0-5520 GCA_035559015.1 Umezawaea sp.
GTAGTCGGCGGCCGTGACCACCAGCCTCAGTTCACGCACCACCGCGCGTCCTCCGTTCGCTCGTCACCACGACGGCCACCAAGGCTGCCACGAGCAGCGCGGTGACGTGGATCGGGGCGGGTCCGAACGAGGCCGCGAGCACGAGCACCGCGCCGGCCGGGAACGCCCACTTCGCCGTGCCGCGGGAGGTCTCGAAGACCTGGAGGAACCACACGACGAGCAGGTACACGGCGACCGGCACGGTCGTCGTCATGGCCGCCGCGAGCGACGACAGGTGAGCCGTGTGGGTGTCGTGGTCGACCGACACCTCCAGGCCCGCGCCGACGGCCGCCGCCGAGGCGAACACGAGGTAGTGGCCGTAGCCCCACGTCAGCGACTTGCGCAGCGAGGTCAGCAGCTCCTCGGCGGGGTGGTCGAAGTACAGCCACCACAGGCCGAACACGATGACCAGGCCCGCGAACGCCAGCGACACCAGCGCGGGCACGTCCGTCCCGGCGTCCAGGCCCGCGCGGATGGCGTTGCTGGCGGCCAGGATCGACTCGCCGAGGACGATGAGGGTGAACAGGCCGTAGCGCTCGACCACGTGACCGACGTGGAAGGTGGTGCCCGCGGCCCGTTCGGCGATGACGGGCACCAGCATCTCGCACACGGCGAGCACGAGGAACGCCGCGGGCAGGAGGCCGTCGGGCAGGAACAGCCTCCCGATCCAGCCGAGCTGGACGACCGTGATGCCGACGGCGTAGCGGGTCGCGGTCGCCCGCCGCTCCGGATCGCCGTGCCGCGCCCGCAGCCACTGGCTCACCATCGCCAGCCGCATCACGACGTACCCCGCGGTGACGATCGCGAAGTCGCCGTCCTCGAACGCCCTGGGCACCCCCGCGGCCAGCACGAGCACGCCGGTGATCTGCACGAGCGTCGTGAGGCGGTACACGACGTCGTCGGTGTCGTAGGACGACGCGAACCAGGTGAAGTTCAGCCACGCCCACCAGATCGCGAAGAACACGGTCAGGTAGCCGAAGAGGCCGTGGCCGATGTGGTTCTCGGTGAGCGAGTGGTGCAGCATCGCCGCCGCCGACGCCACCGCCACCACGAAGCTCAGGTCGAAGAGCAGTTCGAGGGGCGTCGACGCACGGTGCGCCTCATCGGGCTGACGAGCCGCCATGGGACGGTAGGGCACGGTCATGGGCTGGATCATGCATGACTGGTGCCGGGGCCACCACGCGTGGCCCCGGCCCAGGTCAGGCCTTCACGACCAGGAATCGCGAGACGTTGAAGTCGAGTGCCACCGCGGTGCCGGGCGGGTAGGCCGCGGCGACGTTCGACGGCTGGTCGACGCGGAGGGTCTGCTCGTCCCCGTCGAGCCGGATCACCAGGCGGGTGACCGGTCCGAGGAAGCTCTGGGTGAGCACGCTGCCCAGCAGGGCACCGTTCGACTCGCCCTCGTGCTCGACGATGCCGATGTCCTCGGGGCGGACGATGACCTTGACGTCGGTGCCGTCGGACAGGTCGGCGGCGGCGTCGGTCGCGAGCTTGAACGTGCCCAGCCGCACGGCGCCGGACTCCGACTTGCCCAGGACGGTGTTCGTCACGCCGACGAACTGCGCGACGAACGCGGACGCGGGCTCGCGGTAGACCACCGCGGGCGTGTCGAGCTGTTCCAGCCTGCCCTGCGACATCACGCCGACCCGGTCGGAGACGGCGAGCGCCTCCTCCTGGTCGTGCGTGACGAACAGGGTCGTCATGCCCAGCTCGGTCTGGATGCGGCGGATCTCGTCGCGGAGCTGGACGCGCACCTTCGCGTCCAGCGCGGACAGTGGCTCGTCCAGCAGCAGCACGCGCGGCTGGATCGCCAGCGCGCGGGCCAGTGCCACGCGCTGCTGCTGGCCGCCGGACATCTGGTGCGGGTACCGGCCGCCGAACTTGCCGAGGCCGACCAGTTCCAGCAGTTCGTCCACGCGCTTGGAGCGCTCGCCCGACCCGGCCTTGCGCAGCCGGAGGCCGAACTCGATGTTCTGCGCCGCCGTCATGTTCGGGAACAGGCTGTACGCCTGGAACACCATGCCCATGTCCCGGCGGTTCGCCGGGACGGAGGTGATGTCCTTGCCCGCCACCACGACGTGCCCCGTGTCGGCCGTCTCGAACCCGGCGACGATGCGCAGCGCGGTCGTCTTGCCGCACCCGCTGGGGCCGAGCAGGCTGACCAGTTCGCCCTCGGTCAGGTCGAGGTCGAGCCCGTCGAGCGCGGGCGAGCCCCCGAAGGACTTCCGGAGGCCCTTGAGCTCTAGGTAACCCATGAAACCCGGTCTTTCTCTAGTCCTCGACGACGGTGACCCGACGCCGTTGACCGACGTAGGAGAGCAGGAACAGCAGCACGAACGCGAACACCAGGCAGGCCAGCGACACGGCGATCGACAGGCCCGCGTTGCGCTTGCCGATCAGGTTGACCTGGACCTGGAGGGTCTCGAAGTTCAGCAGCGAGGCGATGGTGAACTCGCCGAGCACCAGTGCCACGGACAGCAGCGAGGCGCCGATCAGCGCGGTGCGGATGTTCGGCACCACGATCCGCCACAGCACCGTGCCCCAGGACGCGCCGAGGCTGCGAGCGGCCTCCGCGAGCGTCTTGAGGTCGATCGACGCGAGACCCGCGTCGATCGCCCGGTAGGCGAACGGCAGCACCAGCACCGCGTAGACGAAGGTGAGCGTCAACGGCGAGTCGCCGAGGAAGTAGTTCACCCACGCGTAGAGCGGCGCCATGCCGACGACCAGCACGATCGCCGGGATCGTCAGCGGCAGCAGGCACAGGAACTCGACCAGGCGGCGCAGCTTCGGCAGCCGGAGCCGGATCCACGCCATCGTCGGGACGAGCAGCACGAGCATCAGCACGGAGCTGAGCACGGCCAGTTCGACCGACGTGACGATGGAGTCGACCAGGTCCGGGTCCTCGAAGATGCCGGTCCACGAGTCCAGGCTGCGGGTGTTGTTGATCCCCCGCGTGGAGAACTCCCCCATCGCCACGAGCGGCAGGATGAAGTAGAACCCCAGCACCAGGAGCACGACGACCCGCAGGATGGTGCCCGCGATCTTCTTCGGGGGTTTCGCGGTCACTGCCATTTGGACACCCTCCGCTGGATCAGTGCGTAGAGGCCCATCGCGAGGCCCACCACGATGACCATGCCGAGCCCGAGCGCTTTGCCGAGGTTCTCCTGGCCCAGCAGGACTTCACCGGTGAGGAAGCCGCGGATCTGCAACGGGACGATGGGGCTGCCCTGCGACACCAGCGCGGCGGCCGTGGCGTACGCGGAGAACGCGTTCGCGAACAGCAGCAGCAGGGCGCCGAGGAACGGCGAGAACAGGATCGGACCCCCGACGTAGCGCCAGTACGTCCACGTGCTGCCGCCGAGGCTCTCCGACGCCTCCCTCCACTGCGGACGGAGACCGTCCAGCGCGGGGAGGAACACGATGACCATCAGCGGGATCTGGAAGAACGTGTAGACGAGCGTCAGGCCGGGCAGTTCGAAGATCCAGGCGCTGCCGGAGAACAGGTTGATGCCGAGGCTGTCCTGGAGGAATTTCGTGACGAAGCCCTGGAAGCCGACCGTCGCGAGGAAGGCGAACGCCAGCGGCACGCCGCCGAACTGCGCGAGCACGCCCGCCGCCGCCACGACGACCCTCCGCAGCAGCCCCTCGGGCTTGCCGCTCGCTACCGCCCACGACAGCAGCGCGCCGAAGACCGCGCCCAGCAGGGCGGTGATCGCCGACAGCTCGATGCTGCGCCAGAACGCCTGGAGGTAGACGCCCTTCATCAGGTCGGTCAGGTTGGACAGGGTGAATGCGCCGTTCGAGTCCTGGAACGCCCCGGCCAGCACCAGGATGGTCGGGTACACCAGGAACACGCCGACGTAAGCCAGGAACGGGACGACGACGAGCCACGCCAGGACGTTGCCCCTGGTCGGCCCCCGGCCGGGGGCGGCGGCTTTCGCCGCGCCTCCCCCGGCCGAGGTGGTGACGGGTGCGACCAAGGGTCAGCCCACCGCCTGCGCCCACGTGGCGGTCAGGACCTGCTTGGCCTTGTCCGCCTGCTCCTGGGTCTGGAACACCTGCTTGCCCTCGGTCTTGGGCAGCTTGGCGGCCGCGGCGGAGTCGGCCTTGCCGGACTTCGTCATGGCCTCCAGGCGGACCGGCCGGGACAGGCCCTGGAGGTAGATGTTCTGGCCCTCGTCGGAGTACAGGAACTCCTGCCACAGCCGCGCGGCGGCCGGGTGCGGGGCGTCGACGTTGATGGCCTGGTTGTAGTAGGCGCCGATCTGGGCGCCTGCCGGGACCACGGTCTTCCAGTCGATCTTGCCCGCGAGCTTCGCGGTCTGGGCGGCGTTGGTGTAGTCCCAGTCGATGACGACGGGCGTCTGGCCGGACTCGATCGTCGCGGGCGACGGGTCGACCGGCAGGAAGTTGCCCGCGGCCTTGAGCTTCTTGAAGAACTCCACGCCGGGCGCGATGTCGTCGGCGGAACCGCCGCTGCCCAGGGACGCCATCACGACGCCGGAGTAGGCGGCACCGGCCTGCGTCGGGTCGCCGTTGAGCGCGACCTTGCCCGCGTACTCGGGCTTGAGCAGGTCCTCGACCTTGGTCGGCGCCGGGACCTTGCCCGCGTCGTAGCCGATGGACATGAAGCCGCCGTAGTCGCCGTAGTACAGGCCTTCGCCGTCCTTCAGCTCGGCCGGGATCTCCTCCCACGTCGCCACCTTGTACGGCGCGAACATGGTCTTGTTCGCCACGGCCACGTTCAGGCCGAGGTCGAACACGTCCGGCGCGCGGTCACCGCCCTTGAGCTGCTGGGCGGCCTTGATCTCGTCGGCGCTGGAGCCGTCCGGCTGCGCCGAGTCGATCTTGATGCCGTACTTGTCCTCGAACGCCTTGAGCATCACGCCGTAGTTCGCCCAGTCCGGGGGCAGCGCGATGACGTTCAGCTTGCCCTCCTTCTTGGCCGCCTCGACGAGCTTGTCGACCCCGCCGAAGTCGGCGGCGGACTTGGCCGTCGCCGCGGCGGTGCCGCTCGAAGAGCTTTCCTTGGCGGGCGGGGCCCCGCAGGCGGCGAGCGCGATGGCCAGCGCACCGACACCGAGCAAGCGCAGAACTGGGGTGGGAGTCAACGAATCGAACCTTCCTCGTCGGGAGTGCCCGCGTGCGGTGCTCGCCCGCGAGTCCGATACCCCGAAACGTGTCAGTTGGCGCGAGGATTGGTCACATTGAGCGGCTTTGTCAAGCTCGCCGCGCGTACTGATACCAATTCGAATGACAAGGCGAATTCTTCGTGGTGACCACATGTACCAAGGGTTAACCCGACAGCGTTATGCCGCCCGCCGAACTCGACGCCCGGACCACCCCTGCGCAGGCCCGTTGGCAAGACCGAGCCCCTGAGGCTGCCCTTTCGCACCATGATCCACCGCACGTTCGGGAGACCGCGCGGGGATCGCGCCGGCCCGGCCGGGCAGAGTCGGGCAACGACCGAAACGACCGATT
>DATMCA010001344.1:0-6762 GCA_035559015.1 Umezawaea sp.
AGGCGCTGCCTCGGTCGGTCGTGGACGGATCGGTGAACTCCCGATTTCGGCGCGATCGGCCGCCTCCTTTCCTCGGGTCGCGCGGTCGATTCGGCGTGGCCGTTTCACCGTGCTCTTCCGGATTCGTGTCCACAGTGCTGATCCCAGGGAAGTCGGAGTCGTCATGAGCACAACGGTTCAACCTCCAACCACGCGCGCGTCACGGCGGTGGCGACTGGGCGCGGTGGCCGCCGCGGGCGTGGCGGCACTGGCCGCCACCGTCGCCGCGTGGCCGATCGCCTCGCCCGCGCAGGCCGCGGTGAGCGCGGGGACCTACACGGTCCACAACTCGGGCAGCGGGCTCTGCCTCGACGCGCCGAGCGCGTCCGGGGGCGTGCAGCTCCAGCAGGCGGCGTGCGGTGATGTCGGCGGTCAGAAGTGGACGTTGGCGGCGGTCGGCGGCGGGTTCCGGATCGCCGCGGCGAGCGGTGGCCTGTGCGCCGGCGTGCGGGACGCGTCGACGTCGGCGGGCAAGGTGATCGAGTTGCAGTCGTGCACCGGCGGCGCCGGCCAGACGTGGTCGCCGACCGAGAGCGGCAGCGCCTACCGCCTGGTCGACACCAACGGCGGCAAGTGCATGAACGTCAAGGACAACTCCACGTCCGCGGGTGCTCCGGTGCAGACGAACTCGTGCGACAGCGCCGCCACCAAGCAGTGGACGTTCACCCCGGCGGGTGGCGGGTCGAACCCGACCACCACGACGACAACGACGACTTCCCCGCAGCCGGGCGGAGGTGACGGCAGCGGGTCGTGGCCGTCCGACACCGGCAGCGTGCACCAGACCGTCACCAAGGACGTCGGCACGTTCTTCGACGGCGGCATGAAGCGCTACTACGGCATCGGCGACGGCGGTCAGGGCGAGAGCCAGGACCCGATGTTCGTCGTGGCCAACGGCGGCACCATCCAGAACGTCCTCCTGGACGCGCCCGCCGGGGACGGCATCCACTGCGAGGGGTCCTGCACGATCCGCAACGTGTGGTGGAACGACGTCGGCGAGGACGCCGCGACCTTCCTGAGCCCCAGCTCGTCGGCCACGTACCTGGTGGACGGCGGCGGCGCGAAGTCCGCCACGGACAAGGTCTTCCAGCACAACGGCGCAGGCACCGTGACCATTCGGAACTTCCAGGTCCACAGCTCCGGCAAGCTCTACCGCGCGTGCGGCAACTGCACCAACTCCTACCAGCGGCACGTCGTGCTCGACGGCGTGACCGCCCGGTCCACGAAGGTGTTGGCGGGCATCAACACCAACTGGGGCGACACCGCCCGGTTCTCGCGGATCACCGTCTACGGCACCACTTCCATCTGCGACAAGTACAAGGGCGTGCCGAAGGGCAGCGAGCCGACGAAGATCGGCTCGGGCGCGGACGGCGTGAACTGCCTCTACCAACCGTCCGACATCACCCAGAAGTAGCCGGGGTCGGCGCTCTCGCGTCCCGCCGGTGGCGCGGCCGCCGGAGCCCGGTTCCGGTCGGGAGCCCGGTTCCGGTCGGGAGGGCGGTGGACGTGCCGCCGCTACGGGGTTCGGCCGACGGTGCTCTGCCGGGCGATGAGGTGGTGGCCCGCGCGGACCTCGATGCCGGGCATGGCCTCGGTGCTGTCGATGCGTTGCAGCAGGCGGGAAACGGCCGTGGCGGCGATGGTGAGCTTGTCGGGGGAGATGGTGCTGATCGTGGGGTTGGAGTAGCGGCCCTCCTCGATGTCGTCGTAGCCGATGAGCGCGATGTCCTCCGGCACGCGGACACCGCGTTCCAGGGCGGCGTGCAGCGCTCCGAGCGCGACGAGGTCGCTGTAGCAGAACGCGGCGTCGGGCGGGTCATCCCGGTCCAGCAGCCGGTGCATGGCGTCGGAGCCGTCGGCCCGGTTGAAGCGCGGGGTGCGGATGATCAGGGACTCGTCGACCGGGAGGCCCGCTTCCTCGTGGGCCTGGCGGAAGCCGAGGGTGCGGAGCTGGGCGGCCTCACCGGTGGGGTAGGGCTGGTCGCCGATGGCGGCGATGCGGCGCCTGCCAAGGTCGATCAGGTGGCGGGTGGCTTCGCGCGAGGCCACGACGTCGTCGATGCCGACGTGGTCGAAGACGCCGTCGGAGCTGCGTTCGCCCAGGATCACCAGCGGCAGCGCCGGGTCGTGGTCGGACAGGTCCTCCTGCGCCAGGCCGAGCGGGCTCAGGATCATCCCGTCGAACGGGAACCCGCGCGCGCCCCGCCGGATCAGGTCGCGCTCGTGGGTCGGGTCGCCGTCGGTCTGGTCGATCAGGACGTTGTAGCCGCGTTCCCGCGCCCTCGGGATGATGCCCTGGAGCAGTTCGGCGAAGTAGGGCGTGTCGAGGTAGGGCACGACCACCGCGATCTGCCCGGACCGCCCGTTGGCGAGGTTGCGGGCGAGAACGTTGGGCCGGTAGTCGAGTTCGACGATCGCGCGCTCGACCTTCAGGCGCGTCCGGTCGGTGACGGGCGCGTAGCCGTTGACCACGTTCGAGACCGTTCGCGCGGAGACACCCGCGAGCAGGGCGACGTCGCGCAGGGTGGCATCGCGCATGGCCTCCTCCGTTCGGACGTGCGTGAGTGGGCCGACCCGCACCGCAGCGCTGCAAGGAGTGTGCACGGGGCCCCCGTCGGCGACAACCCGGCTCACCACGGCTGAACCAATCCAGGCCCGCGCGTCATCCGGATCACGTTCAGGTGAGGTCTTGCAGCGCGGCAAAATGCGGTCCATAGTCCATTGCAGCGCAGCAAAGCCGGTGTCGCTCCGGCGGCGGCAGCCGGGTGGTCCGGCTCCCACCGGTCGCGGCGCAAGACCTCCGCGGTGCGGATCCGCGCCGTCCCCCTTCCCATCCCCCCACTCGTCCGGTGGGGGTGGTCGCCGTGCGCCCCGACGGCGGGCCGCGACAGAGAGGTGCTGTCCATGCTCGGTATCGGCAGGGTGGGGAGGATCGCGTCGACACTGGCCGTCGGTGTCCTGCTGGCGGTCTCGGCGTGCGGCGGCGGCGGAGGCGCTGACGGGGAGTCGGGCTCGGGCGGCGGGCCGGTGCACGTGTCGGTCTGGGCGTGGTACCCGGAGTTCAAGGGCGTGGTCGACGCCTTCAACGCGTCGCACACCGACGTCCAGGTCGACTGGACCAACGTCGGCACGGGCCCGGACCAGTACGCCAAGCTGAAGACCGCGTTCACCGCGGGCACCGGGGCGCCGGACGTGGCGATGGTGGAGTTCCAGGAGATCCCCACGTTCGTCATCCTCGACGCCCTGGTGGACATGGGGCCGTTCGGTGCCAACGACGACAAGGGCCTCTACGCCGAGTGGGCGTGGAGCCAGGCCACCGACGGCGAGAAGGTCTACGCGATCCCGGTCGACGGCGGCCCGATGGCGCTCATGTACCGCAAGGACCTGTTCGACCAGCACCGGATCCCGGTGCCGACGACGTGGGCCGAGTACGCCGAGGCCGCCGTGAAGATCAAGGCCGTCGACCCCGACGCGTTCGTCGCGAGCTTCGGCAGCGACGGCGGCTGGATCAACGGGCTCATGTGGCAGGGCGGGTGCAGGCCGTACGGCTACTCCCAGGCCAAGGCCAGGGACCAGGTCAAGATCGACCTGACCGGTCCCGAGTGCCGCAAGGTGCTCGAGTTCTACGGCGACCTCGTCGACAAGGGCCTGATGGCCAAGGACCCGTTCTTCACCGCCGACGCCACCGCCGCGCTGGACTCCGGCAAGTACTGGACGTGGGCCGCGGCGGGCTGGACACCCGGCTACGTCGCCGGATCGCTGAAGAACACCGCGGGGAAGTGGGCCGTGGCCCCGATGCCGCAGTGGACCAAGGGCGCCGACGACCAGGGCGACTGGGGCGGCTCGACGTTCGCGGTGACCAAGCAGGCCAAGAACCCGAAGGCCGCGACCAGGGTGGCCAGGGAGCTGTTCGGGTCCTCCAAGGCCGCCTGGGACATCGGCCTGAACAAGGCGTTCCTCTACCCGCTGGTCAAGGACGTCGCCGCCGACCCCGCGTTCACCGGCAAGGCCTACGAGTTCTTCGCCGGGCAGAAGGTGAACGAGATCTTCGTGCCGGTGTCGGGCAAGCTCGGCGAGTTCCAGTACACGCCGTTCCAGGACTTCGTGTTCAGCGAGCTGAACGACCGCAGCGCCGAGGCGATGTCGGGCGGCAGGCCCTGGCGCACCGTCCTGGAGGAGACGCAGAAGAACGTCGTCGCCTACGCCGAGCAGCAGGGCTTCACCGTCACCCGGTAGCCCCGACACCTCCCAGGAGAACCCCGTGACCCGTGCCCTGCCGACCACGGCCCCGGAGGCCGACCGGTCTCCGCCGCGCTGGTCGATCGAGCGCGGTCCTCGCCGCTCCTCGCGCGGCGCGACCGCGCACCCGGTCGCCGGGATGCTGTTCGTGCTGCCGTTCTTCCTCGTCGTCGTCGCGTTCCTGGTGGTGCCGCTGGGTTTCGCGCTGTACCTGAGCTTCTTCACCAAGAGCCTGGTGCTCGGGTCGCGGTTCAGCGGGCTGGACGGCTACGTCAAGGCGTTCACCGATCCGCTGCTGCTGGACGGTTTCCTGCGGGTGCTGCTGTTCGGCGCCGTGCAGATCCCGGTCATGCTGGGCATCGCGCTGGCGGGAGCGCTCGCGCTCGACGCCGTCACCACCCGGTTCGCGGTGCTCTACCGGCTCATCGCGTTCATGCCCTACGCCGTGCCCGCCGTCGTCGGCGCGCTCATGTGGGGATTCCTGTACAGCAGGACGTTCGGGCCGTTCACCGGTCTGACGAACGCCCTCGGCCTCGGACCGGTCGACTTCTTCAGCGGTCCGCTCCTGCTGGTGTCGCTGGGGAACGTGGTCACCTGGGCGTGGACGGGCTACAACATGATCGTCCTGTACTCGGCGTTGCAGGGCGTGCCGCGCGAGATGTACGAGGCCGCGGTCATCGACGGCGCCTCACCGGTGCAGATCGCCTGGCGCGTCAAGGTCCCGGCCATCAGGCAGGCCATCTCGCTGGCCGCGATCTTCACCGCCATCGGCACGATGCAGTTCTTCACCGAGCCCCAGGTCATGTCCCGCTTCGCGCCGGAGATCTCGGCCGGCTACACGCCCAACCTCTACGCCTACAACCAGGCGTTCGCGTACTCGAACTTCAACTACTCGGCCACGATATCGTTCACCCTGGGCTTCGTCGTGTTCGTCGTCGCCTACGTGTTCGTGTTCGTCAGCCGCAGGCGGGGGGCGCGTTCGTGACCACGTTCGCCGAGCGCCGCGTGGCGGCGAGGGCCCGCCGGTTCGGCGAGCCGAGCCCGCACGTGCCGCACGTCCTGATGGCGGCCGGGATGCTGTACTTCCTCGTCCCGCTGCTGTGGGTCGTGATCGCCGCGACCAAGAGCCAGCCCGACCTGCTGTCCAGCCCGGCGCTGTGGTTCGGCCGGGAGTTCAGCCTGGTGGACAACGTGGTCCAGCTGTTCCGCGAGGACGGCGGTGTCTACGGCCGCTGGCTGTACAACACCGCGCTGTACTCCGGGGTGAGCGCCCTCGGCGCGACGGCGCTGGCCGCCGCGGCGGGTTACGGCCTGGCGCGCTTCTCCTTCTGGGGCAAGCGCTTCTTCGAGACGGCGCTGCTCGGCATGATCATGGTGCCCGCCACGGCGCTGGTCCTGCCGACGTACCTGATCCTGTCGCGGCTGGAGATCGTCAACACCGCCTGGGCGATCATCCTGCCGTCGCTGCTCAGCCCGTTCGGCGCCTACCTCGTCCGGGTCTACGTGACCGAGAGCGTGCCAGTGGAGCTGATCGACGCCGCCCGCATCGACCGGGCGGGGGAGCTGCGGATCTTCTGGCGGATCGTGGTGCCGATGATCCGCCCGGCCCTCGTCACCGTCTTCCTGTTCACGCTCGTGGCGACGTGGAACAACTACTTCCTGCCGCTGGTGATGCTCAGCGACACCGACCTCTACCCGCTGACCGTGGGGCTGACGACGTGGTTCAACACCGCGCAGCAGGAGGCGGGCACCAGGGTGCTGTTCAACCTCGTCGTCACGGGAGCGCTGTTCGCGATCGTCCCGCTGATCACCGCCTTCGTCCTGCTCCAGCGCTTCTGGCGGGGCGGAGTGGGAGCGGGCGCCCTGAAGTAGTCCGTCCCCACCACCGAAAACCGCGACCACCTCCGGGGGAACCGTGCTCAACGCGTCACTCGTCCTGAACCCCGACTACGTGGTGGCCCCCGTGCGGCGGCGGATCTTCGGGTCCTTCGTCGAGCACATGGGCCGCTGCGTCTACACGGGCATCTACGAGCCGGGGCACCCGACCGCGGACGAGGACGGCTTCCGCGGCGACGTGCTCGCGTTGACGCGGGAGCTGGGCGTCACCATCGTGCGCTACCCGGGCGGCAACTTCGTGTCCGGCTACCGGTGGGAGGACGGGATCGGGACCGCCGCGGACCGCCCCGCGCGCCGCGACCTGGCGTGGCGCAGCATCGAGACCAACGAGGTCGGCGTCGACGAGTTCGTCCGGTGGGCGCGCAAGGCCGACGTCGAGGTCATGTACGCCGTGAACCTCGGCACGCGGGGCGTCGCCGAGGCGCTCGACGTGCACGAGTACCTGAACCACGAACGTGGCACCCACCTGTCGGAACTGCGCCGTGCCAACGGTTCCCCCGCACCCCACGGCGTCAAGGTGTGGTGCCTGGGCAACGAGCTCGACGGGCCGTGGCAGCTCGGCCACAAGACGGCGCACGAGTACGGCAGGCT
>DATMCA010001345.1:0-4537 GCA_035559015.1 Umezawaea sp.
TAACCGGTGACGAACCCCTCTCGGGCCACGGACAGGGCGGTGTCGCGGTGGGCGTCGTGCTCCTCCAGGCGGGCCACGAGGGACGCGCGGACGTCCTGGTAGGTGTCCGGGCCCAGCGGGAGCCGCAGCGGGACCTCGCCGCTGTCGACCAGGTCGACGATCGCGCCCGCGATCTTCTCCGGGTCGTTGGCCAACGGGAAGTCGCCGGACGCGATGGCGCGCCGGACGTCCCCGGCCGGACCCGCGTCGTACTCGGGCATGATCGGCGCGGTGGCCAGCGCGGCCCCGAAACCGGTCGGCGACGCCCCCGGCTCGACGATCGTCAGGCCGATGCCGAACGGCGCGACCTCCTGCGCGGCGGTCTGGCAGAAGCCCTCGATCCCCCACTTCGACGCGTGGTAGTACCCGAAGTTCGGGTACGTCGTCTGCCCGCCCGCCGTGGAGATCTGCAGGATCCGGCCGTGCCCCTGGGCCCGCAGGTGCGGCAGCGCGGCCCGGATCACCGAGATCGACCCGATCAGGTTGGTGTCGACCACCCGCCGGATCTGCTCGTCCGACGCCTCCTCCACCGCGGCGAACACCGCGTACCCGGCGTTGTTGACGACCACGTCGACCGTGCCCAGCTCCGCGAACGCCGCGTCCACGACCGCGCGCACCTCGTCGGTGTCGGTCACGTCCAGGTGCCGCACCCAGAGCCGGTCGCCGTGCTCGGCCCGCAGATCGTCGAGCACCTCGGGCCGCCTCAGGGTCGCCGCCACGCGGTCGCCGCGCTCCAGCAGCCGCCGGGTGAGCAGCAGGCCGAAGCCGGAGGACGTGCCGGTGACGAACCAGGTCTTGGTCACTTCTTCGCTCATGCGTGCGACGCTAGGAGTTAGAGGCGACTCGAAGTCAACACTCCTACAGTGGGGGCATGACCACAGCCTCCGGCACCACGCTGACGATCGGCGAGGTCAGTGCCCTCACCGGCCTCTCGACGCACACCCTGCGGTTCTACGAGCAGGAGCACCTGTTCGTGGAACCCGTGGGGCGCGACTCCGCGGGCCGCCGCGTCTTCACCGAGCAGGAGGTGGGCTGGCTGCACGTCTGCACGAAGCTCCGCTCCTCCGGCATGCCCCTGGCCGACATCCGCCGCTACGCCGACCTGGTCCGCCAGGGCCCCGGCACCGAGGCCGCGCGCCTGGACCTGCTCCGCGCGCACGAGGCCGCGGTGACCCGGCAGGTGGCCGACCTCAACGAGGCCCTGGACGTCATCAAGTTCAAGGTGGCGCTCTACGAGGAGCACCTGGCCGCGGGGTCGGCCGACGCGCTCTGGCGCGACGGCCCCTCCTGCTCGCCCGCGTGACCGCTACGCGGCCGTCCTCTTCGGGCGCAGCGCCACCCGGACCGCCCGCAGCAGGGTGCTCGGCCGGGCCAGCACGGCGGGCGGGACGAGCATCCCGGTGACGTCGGACATCCGCTCGGCGACCACGGGGTCGACCGCGGACGCCTGGAACACCAGTCCGGACACCCACCTGATGACCGGGTAGCCGCGCGGGTAGGGACCTTCCACGTGCGGCAGCGACAGGTCGGCGAAGGTGGAGAGCTGCCAGGCCGCGTCGACCACGACCTTGACGTCGTCGAAGTAGGTCTTCGCGGGCTTGCCGAGGTCCGGGTTGGACCTCAGGTACGCGGACAGGCACGAGGCGTGCAGCGCGGCGGACGTCATGCCCTGGCCGTAGACCGGGTTGAACGACGCGACGGCGTCACCGGCGGCCACGACGCCGCCGGGGAGGCGGTCGACCAGGTGGTAGTCGCGGCGCCTGCTGTCGGCCTGGTGGTAGGTGATGACGTCGCCGATCATCTCGCAGCGCTCGGCGATGTCGCCGAAGACCGCCGGGAAGTCGCGGCGGCAGCGGGTCCGGTAGTCCTCGGCGTCTCGGGTCGGGCGGTCGTCGTCGTAGCCGGAGATCAGCATGGTCCACCGGTCGCCCTCGACGCTGTTGATGCCCGCGATCCGCGCCACCTTCCCCTCCTCCGGCACGGAGTCCGAGGTGGAGATGGCGACCCAGGCGTCGCTGACGGCCTCGTCGCGCTTGAACACCGCGGTGGCGTAGTTGAGCTTGATGGGCATCCGCCGCATCGGCGGGCGCTGCCAGCCGTGCTCCGCCAGCCAGTCGCCGAGCCTGCTGGACCGGCCCATCCCGTCGACCACGAGGTCCGCGCCCTCGACCGACTCCTCGGTCGCGCCCTCCGGGACGTGGCGGACGCCGACCACCCGGTCGCCGTCGAGCACCAGCCCCTGCGCGCGGCCCGTGACGAACCTGATGTTGGCCACGGCCTCGGTGCGACGGCGCACCAGGTCCTCCAGGAACGGGCGGGTGCTGACCAGCGCGGGGTCCCGCATGCCGGTCGGACCGCCCCGGAGTTCGCCGTTGCGGTAGAACTTCACGCTGCCGCGCGGCGGGAGCACCGCGCCCGCCGCGACGGCGGCACGGGTGAAACCGGGGAACCAGCGGTCGAGCTGCACGTTGCCCGCGGGCAGCAGGGCGTGCACGTGACCGCCCTGCGGCACGCCGGGACGAGGCTCGCCGCCCCCTCCGCCGCCGTCGCGCTCGATGACGAGGACCTCGTCCGCGTGGTCGCTCAGGACGCGCGCCGCCAGCAGCCCCGCCATGCTCGCGCCGAGCACGACGGCCCTGCGCATGATCCGGTCGGTGCGGGCGGGCGGGTACGGTGTGCTGATCTCGACGAACTTCCGGGCGGCTGAGGACGGCACGTGCGACTCCTAGGGCGAAAAACGTGAGAATTACTCCGGTTATCTAGTGCCGAGTGGTGGTTCGTCAACTCCTGGCGGCCGGAGTCGCCCGACGGCCGCACCGATTACACCCAACGGCCTAGCGGAAGTCCCGGCGGATCGCGGCACCCGACCGACCGCGGGGGCGTGAGGCCGGGCACAATGCCTGACCGTGACGACTTCCATTGACCAGAGGATCGCCGACGAGCTCGGGGTACGCGCGGGGCAGGTCACAGCGGCCGTCGAGCTGCTCGACGGCGGAGCCACCGTGCCGTTCATCGCCCGCTACCGCAAGGAGGTGACCGGAACGCTCGACGACACCCAGCTGCGCACGCTGGAGGAGCGCCTGGGCTACCTGCGCGAACTGGAGGAGCGCCGGGCGGCGGTCATCGACTCGGTCCGCACCCAGGGCAAGCTGGACGACGCACTGCACGCGCAGCTGCTCGCCGCCGACTCGAAGGCGCGTCTGGAGGACCTCTACCTGCCGTTCAAGCCCAAGCGGCGCACCAAGGCGCAGATCGCGCGGGAGCAGGGCCTCGAACCGCTGGCCGACCAGCTGATCGGCGACCCGTCGCTCAACCCGCAGGAGCTGGCCGCGGGTTTCGTGACCGAGGAGGTCGCGGACGCGGCGGCGGCGCTGGCGGGCGCGCGGGCGATCCTGGTCGAGCGGTTCGGCGAGGACGGCGACCTGATCGGCGAGCTGCGCGAGCGGATGTGGACGCGCGGTCGCCTGGTGTCGAAGCTGCGCGAGGGCAAGGAAGAGGAGGGCTCGAAGTTCTCCGACTACTTCGACTTCTCCGAGCCCTTCACGAAGCTGCCGTCGCACCGGATCCTGGCGATGTTCCGCGGGGAGAAGGAAGAAGCGCTCGACCTGGTGCTGGAGCCCGAGGAGGCGCCGGAGGAGGGCCCGAGCACGTACGAGACCCGGATCGCGCAGCGGTTCGGCGTCGCGGACCAGGGCCGCCCGGCGGACCGCTGGCTGAACGACACCGTGCGCTGGGCGTGGCGCACCCGCATCCTCATCCACCTCGGCATCGACCTGCGGTCGCGGCTGCGCCAGTTCGCCGAGGACGAGGCCGTGCGCGTGTTCGCGTCGAACCTGCGCGACCTGCTGCTGGCCGCCCCGGCGGGCACCCGCGCGACGATGGGCCTGGACCCCGGTTTCCGCACCGGCGTGAAGGTCGCCGTGGTCGACGCGACCGGCAAGGTCGTGGCGCACGAGACGATCTACCCGCACGTGCCCGCGAACAAGTGGGACCAGTCGATCCACACCCTCGCGGCGCTGGCGAAGAAGCACGACGTCGAGCTGATCGCGATCGGCAACGGCACCGCCTCGCGGGAGACGGACAAGCTGGCCGCCGACCTGATCTCCCGGCACGCCGACCTCAAGCTCACCAAGGTGATGGTGTCCGAGGCGGGCGCGTCGGTGTACTCCGCGTCGGCGTTCGCGTCGCAGGAGCTGCCCGGCCTGGACGTGTCGATCCGCGGCGCGGTCTCCATCGCCCGCCGGTTGCAGGACCCGTTGGCGGAGCTGGTGAAGATCGACCCGAAGTCCATCGGCGTCGGCCAGTACCAGCACGACCTGGCGGAGACGAAGCTGTCGAAGTCGCTGGACGCGGTGGTCGAGGACTGC
Organism: Umezawaea sp.; assembly: GCA_035559015.1. Classification (GTDB taxonomy): domain Bacteria; phylum Actinomycetota; class Actinomycetes; order Mycobacteriales; family Pseudonocardiaceae; genus Umezawaea. The sequence goes on from DATMCA010001345.1 coordinate 4,407, forward strand.
GTGAACGCGGTCGGCGTGGACGTCAACACCGCGTCGGTGCCGCTGTTGACGCGGGTGTCCGGTATCGGTGCCGGGCTGGCGGGCGGCATCGTGGCGCACCGCGACGCCAACGGGCCGTTCCGGTCGCGGCG